>JACDDL010000112.1 GCA_013817045.1 Actinomycetota bacterium
TCGTAGAGGTCCTTGGTCCCTGCCTCCATGTCCACGATGACGTCCCACTCCGGCTCGTCGAAGGATGCGGCTATCTGACGGACCGCCATGTGGGTCTGAGCAAGATCGTGGTGAGCGGTATCGATCGTCCCGAATGACAACAGCCGAATGCCGTCAGGCCCGCGAGCCGCGTATAGCACGACGGCTTCACCGGGAGAAAGGCCGGGTCGGAGTTGAAAGCCGTACTGCGCCACGTCGCTGTTTGCCGCAGCGTCGATGGGCAGTCTTCCATCTCCGTCGAGAGGCCCCAGGGAAAGTTCCACGCCCGGATTGACGTCGAAGTCACATACCAGAACACGCCTCGATCGGGAGGCGAGGACTCTTGCGAGCGCTCCGACCAGAGTGGTCTTGCCGGTACCCCCCTTTCCAGCAAAGCAGATTCGCACGCGCGCAGTCTACGGGGACAAGCCTCCGGCTGGGGAGCCGGCCCTATGTGAGCGCCACACCTACCGCCGATCCAGAGAAGTCTCTAATCTGTGTCGGCACACAGCCGTTCGAGCTAGGGGGAGACATCTGTGCGGGCCCGGATCGTGTCTTTGATGATTGCAGCGTCCTTTCTTCTTGTGCCTCTCTCCATGGCTCCTGCTCTCGGTCAGGAAGAAGAGCGCGTTGGCGCACTTCCGGGCGTCAGGGTGAGTCAGAGCACTCTCATTACCAGGACTTACGAGGGGCCGGCCGTCGCCATCAGCCCGGAGGATCCCGCTCGCGTGTTCGTCGCCGCGGCCGACATCCAGACGAACAGCTGCCACATCTTCAGGTCGAACGACGAAGGTCGGACGTTCGTCGAGCTCGCCGGACCAGATTTCGGTGAGTTCACGGACTGTGGCTTGAACAAAGGTGCGGGTTTGGCGCAGAACATCCGCATGGGGCTGGTCTTCGATCCCGATGGAGTTCTCTATTGGGCGGTGGCCGTGGCCGATCCGGCCGCGCTGGGAGGCCGGAGCGTCGTGCTCGCCCGCTCGGAGGACGGCGGCGACTCATGGGACACCACCGTCGTGGCAGAGGCTCCGAAGCCCAGCAAGCCGGAGGATGCCGTGGCGAACTTCGAACCTGACGTGTTCGTGGATTCTCTTGGCGACGCGCCCCGCACGGTCTGGGTCTCATGGCGCCGCTCGTTCGACTCCAGCTCGGAGAAGCCGACCGAAGGGTGGGCAGCGGTCTCCAAGGACGGAGGTAAGACTTTCGACCCTGAGGTACGTCCGTTCGAAAAGAATCCCGGCTTCGACGCCCCCCACCTGGTCATGGACGATGAGGGAGCAACGTATTGGTTTCAGCGGGAGGTCCCTCCCGAGCAGGGGGAGCAGGGAGGGGAACCGAACCCCTCGCCCATGTTCATGGCGAAGTCAGAAGACGATGGTGCCTCCTGGGACGTATCAGAGGTGGGCGAAGAGGAGGTGGTCCTAGAGGAGCCATGGGCGGAGGTGGCACCCGACGGCTCCAACCTCTACCTGGTCTGGGCCGACGGGCGGAGCGGCACCGATGTCGATGTGTTCTTCAAGCGGTCGACGGATGGCGGAGAGACTTGGGAGAAGGCGATACGGGTGAATGACGACCCGCCCAATAACCGTAAACAGCAGAAGTGGCCACGTATGAGTGTCGCACCGAATGGTCGCATAGACATCGCCTGGTACGACTACAGGAATGACTCGAAGCTAGTCCCCAAAGACGATATCGAGTTCTTCCTCGGCGATCTTAACGATGTCTACTATTCCTTTTCGGAAGACGATGGAGAGAGCTTTTCGAGAAATCTACGAGTCACCGACGTGGCGATCGATCGAACCATCGGAACTTACAACACCCAGTACTTCGTCGAGGTTCCGCCTGGGATCGCATCTGCAGACGACAAAGCGTTCCACGCGTGGTCTGACACAAGACTGGGTAACGAAGACACCTCTGCCCAAGACATCTTCGGGACTGCCGTTACGTTCCCCAGCGACGCCGATTCCACGCTGGGACTATCCGGAGGCTCCCTACTGCTCGGCGCTGAACTCTTTCTCATCGGCGCAGGACTGGCTTTGTTCATCGGCACGGCCGTTATCCGAACGCGAGCTAGACGGAGTGCGGCCGCGTCTTAAGTCGGAGGCAGACCGGTGGTAGCTTTCGGATGATCCCATGACTACCCAGCCCAAGCCACCCGGCCGCGAGCGCGACCGCCCCCGGCGAACCGTCGTGCTGCTGGCGATTGCCCTTCCGGTGCTCATAGTGGCGTACGTCACGATGATCCTCTTGACGCGTCCCCTCACCGATGGGACGGAGCTGCGGCTCGACGAATTCCTGAGCTTCGCTCGCAACGGCGAGATACGCGATGCCAGGATTCTCGAGCGCGACGGCCGGATCACCGGGACCTACACCGGAGGCTCCTACTGGGTCGCTTACCCGGACAAGGAAAGTGTGATCGGCGCAGTCTTCATGAGGTTGCAGGAGGCCGGAGTCCCCCTTAGCGTCGATCAGCAGTGGGCCAAGGGTTTGATCGGACCTATCACACTCCTTTTCCCTGCCCTGATATTCGTGGACGCCTTCTTTCTCATGTTCCTCCTCATGAGAGAGGGGGGCGGACTCCAATCCTTCGGCCGTGCCCGAACCGGTTCCTTCGGATCCCGTACTACGTTCAGGGACGTCGCCGGAGTGGAGGAGGCGGTGGAGGAGCTGAGAGATGTCAAGGACTACCTGGAGGACCCCGAGCCATTCGTGCAGGTGGGAGCCCGCGTGCCGCGCGGCGTCCTGCTGGCCGGCGCCCCTGGTTGCGGTAAGACTCTTCTGGCGAGAGCCCTTGCGGGGGAGGCGCAGGTGCCTTTCTATTCGATCTCGGGATCCGACTTCGTTGAGATCTTCGTGGGCGTTGGTGCGTCGCGAATCCGAGACCTGTTTCGCCAGGCAAAGCAGAACGCTCCGGCAATCGTGTTCATCGACGAGCTCGACGCAGTAGGCCGGGGGAGACAGGCCATTGCAGTGGGGGGGCAGGACGAGCGGGAGGCGACGCTCAATCAGCTGCTGGTCGAGATGGACGGATTCGACCACTCCATCGGAGTGGTCGTTTTGGCTGCGACGAACAGATTGGATATCTTGGATTCCGCGTTACTCCGGCCGGGACGCTTCGACCGCCGCATCGTGATAGATCCTCCCGACGTGCGAGGCAGGAGTGCCATTCTCGAGATCCACTGCAGTAAGAAGCCGTTGGAGCCCGGGGTAGATCTGGATGCCATCGCTCGAAGAACTCCTGGGTTCTCGGGTGCCGATCTCGCCAACGTCGTAAACGAAGCAGCCATCTTGGCGTCCAGGGGCGGGAACGTGACCATCACCATGGGTCACTTCATGGAAGCCGTCGAGCGAGCCGTGGCCGGCGGCCCCGAGCGCCGCAGCCGGATCATCGGAGAGCGGGAGCGCAGGGTCATCGCTCTCCATGAAGCCGGACACGCTGTCGTCGCCGCGTCCATGAGGGAGGCGGATGCTCCCAGCAAGGTCTCTATCGTGGCTCGAGGCCAGGCGCTGGGCTTCACCTTTGTGGAACCAGGAGAGGATCGATTGCTGGCGACGCGCTCCCAGCTGGTCGCACGGCTGGTGACCCTGCTTGCCGGTCGAGCTGCCGAGGGGCTCGTCTCCGGTGAGGTCTCGACCACGTCCGGCGACGACCTGGCTCAGGCGACTAAGCTGGCCGGGGCGATGGTGCGAACTCTCGGGATGAGCGAGCGGTTGGGCGCCGTGGTGGTGGGCCCCGAGGACGGCGACGAGTCGAGCCTGCTAGCGCTCCGACACTCGGAGGCGCTCGCCGCTCAAGTGGACGAGGAGATTCGCCGGCTGCTTCACGATGCTGAAGAGCAGGCCGGGAAGGCGCTCCTCGCCAACCGGCGAATCCTGGACGGCCTCACTGCGAGCTTGCTGGATGTCGAAACCGTCGAGGGGGATGACCTCCGTGCCCACCTGAGCCGGGTCATTCCTGCTGCCGCTGTTCCCGGGGCCGGCGACCCCCTCCCGGAAAAAGACCCAGGAGC
Organism: Actinomycetota bacterium; assembly: GCA_013817045.1. GTDB lineage: Bacteria > Actinomycetota > CADDZG01 > CADDZG01 > WHSQ01 > JACDDL01. The sequence goes on from JACDDL010000112.1 coordinate 4,029, forward strand.
TCCGGACCAAGGGGTCGCGACTCTGCGCACCGCCCGCCCCCGCTACTAGGTGCACTACGCATCTATTGCAATGAAGAGTGGAGCTGAAGGACTATGGTGAAAACGGTCACGCATCGCTAGGGAATGAGCGCGCGCTCGGAAGGGGCTCCAAAATGAGACCCAGGGTTTTCAAGGGGGGGTCCTGGCTGGTGGGCGGAACGGTTGCCTTCCTCGTGCTGGGAGTGTCAGCGCTGGCGTGGGCATGCACGAGTCTTGCGACGCTCGAGACGAAACCTTCAGCCGCACAGCCGGGCGACAAGGTCACGCTGACGGGCGAAAACTACGATCCGTCTGGAAGCAAGGCAGCGATTCACTTCGACAGCCTCAAGGGCAACGTGGTGACCACTGCGAAGCCGCAGGAGGACGGCTCGATCAAGGCGACATTCACCGTGCCCAAAGAGGCGACCGGTCAGTACGTCCTCATAGCTACGCAGACGGGAGAGAAGCCGTCCGACGGGATGGCGTTTGGGCTCCCTGCGCGCGCGGCGTTCACCGTGGGCGCCGACGCAGCAACTGCTCCCGGGGGACAGGTGAGCGGTGCTCAGCCCGCATCCGGTGCCTCTTCACTTGCTCCTGAGGAGAGCGGCAGCTCGAGTTGGATCTTGTTCGGAGCTCTCGGAGCCCTGGCACTCGTGCTCTTTGGCGCAGGGCTGGCATCCTTCGTGGGAGAAGTTCGCCGGCGTGAGGTAGGCGCAGCGGTGTCGACCGGTCGGCGATAGGGCTAGCTCCATCTTACGTGGTCATTGGGGCCGCGGGCTGAGGCTCGCGGCCCTCTTTCTGTCTCTCTTTCTGTACACAACCGGGCGGGTGACGGCCGCCGAAAGCCCCGTGCCGGCCACAAACGTCCCCCTGACGGTCGAGGCCGGTATCGAGGCTCACAACTCACCGACAGTCGCGGTGAATTCCGGTAATCCTGCCAACATCGTGGTCGCGGAGAGAATCGATAGACCTGCGTTCTCCGCTGCGATCCACTATTCGTTCGACGGCGGCAAGAGTTGGTCGGAAGCACGGTTTCCCGTCCCTCCGGGCGAGGATCGCCCTTTTGCGCCTGACCTTGCCTTCGATGAGGAGGGGACCCTCTTTGTCGAGTTTGTGACGCTCGAAGGACCGGGTAATTCCCCTGGAGCGGTGTGGATGGCTCAGTCCTCTGATGGCGGAGCGACGTTCTCCGATCCGGTTCGCGTTCTAGGCCCGTACGCATTCCAGGTGCGCATGACCCTCGACACGGCGCGGGACCCCGGCCGTCTATGGATCACGTGGCTTCAAGCCAGCGCAGATGCGGTGCACTGCCAAAACTGTTTCACGGAGACGGGCCTTCCAATACTCGCGGCTTTCTCGGACGATGGCGGTCGGACGTGGAGTGATGCCGTACGTGTTAACGATAGGAGTCGCCCAAGAGTGGGGGGACCGACTGCTGCAATCGGTGGCAATGGGGAGCTCCAGGTCCTCTACTACGACTTTCGTGATGACCGAGTCGACTGGGAGAACCTCGAAGGCAGCTACCAGGGGAAATGGCAGCTCATCCTGGCGCGTTCGACGGATCAGGGGGAGTCCTTCTCGGAAACAATAGTGAACGACAGCATTGCACCCCCGGACCGGTTCCTCCCTTACATCCCTTCCTTCCCCGGTCTCGAGGTCAATGAAGAAGTGGTTTACGCAGTGTGGCACGACGCTCGGAACGGCGACTGGGACGTGTTCCTGGCCCAGTCCATCAATGGGGGAAGAACGTGGGAGCCCCCCGTTCGTGTGAATGACGACGCTATCCGCAACGGAAAGGACCAGTATCTTCCCGATGTGGATGTAACGCCGGGGGGACGCATCGACGTGCTTTTCTATGATCGAAGGGGCGACCCGAACAACATCATGACGGATGTCTATCTGGCTTCGTCAACAGACAACGGGCAGACCTTCTCCGATGTGCGCGTCTCCGATCGGTCGTCCAGCTCGCGCGTGGGTCCTGAGCACATCGGAGTCGGCGCCGACTTCGGGTCACGTCTAGGCCTTGCATCGGTTGGGGACCGGGCACTCGGTGTGTGGACGGACTCGCGCAACGGGACGGTCGCCTCGGCGAGACAGGATATCTATGCCGCGGTGGTGACTAACCTGCCGTCGAGCCAAGCCGGCCCGGCGGTGCCCGCAATAGCGCTGGCTGCCGGTCTACTTGTGGGTACCGGTGCATCACTCATACTCGCCGCTCGCACTCGGAGACGAAGCGGCTGAATCCGCCGGGATGATCGACGATGCCTCATGAGATTGAGCAGAAGATGCAAGGAGCCATCGCCTTGGGTCGTTCGCTTCGCGGCGTGCTGTCACTGCTGTCCCAGATGTCAAGGATCTCCCACGAGGGGGGGAGCGGATTCGGGGGCACCCGGAGCGGTGGGCTCGCCGAAGAATGACTGCGCGCACTCGATCCCGGCGGTAGCGCCCTTCGATGCTGCGATCTGGATCAGTTGAATCCCCGGCGTGATGTCCCCTGCCGCATAGACTCCCGGGACGCTTGTGGTGCAGGCGGAGTCGACGGCCACGCAGTCTTCGCCCGTGATCTCGCAGCCGATCTCTTGCGCCAGGCGGGCGCCGGGGCGGTGCTCGATCGTGAAGAAGGCGAAGTTACATTCGACCAACTCGCCGTCCCGCAGGCGGACGCCCTGCAGATCCCCGCGCTTGCCGGTGAGTGCGGAGGCGGCGGCCTCGCGCACCTCCACACCGTTGCTGTGTAACCGAGCGAGGTGAGAGGCGTGGCCTTCGAGGCCGCGTCCGTCCGTTACCACCGTGACACTGCGTGCCCAGTTCATGAGCTCGAGCGAGAACGATGCGACCAGCTCACTCCAGCCGAAGACCACGACTCGCTTGTCTCGCGCCTCGTAGCCGTCGCATGTCGGGCAGTGGAAAACGCTCGCTCCGTAGTGCTCGAAGAAGCCGCCGACGTCCGGGAACTCATCGACTACACCCGTGGCAAGGACCAGCCGTCTCGCCCGGAAGTCATCCGAGCCCATGGTGACGACGAACTCGCCGTTGTCCTTTCTGACACCGGTCGCTCGACCCTCGCGAGTCTCTGCGGTCGAATAGGTGGCCAGGTGCCTGAGCCCCTCTGCTTTCAAATCTTCCGGGTCGGCTGGATCGATTCCGAGATAGCCGTGCGCCTTCTCGGTCCACCGGTTGCGCCCTTTGCCTTCATCGAGCAATAGAACCTTGCGGCGGTAGCGCGCCAACCATATGGCTGCGCTGAGCCCCGCCGGTCCTCCCCCTATCACGATGGCGTCGTACATCGGCCTTCTCCCTTTTGAGACTTGGTTTCTCCAGCACCTCTGTTGAGAGGGGGCTTGCCGTACGTTACCCGGGGTGCCGGTTGAGTCACGTAGGCTAGGTCACCCGAGAGGAACCGTTTCGTGAAAGGGTGAACCCTAAGTCATGCTGAACCCGTTCCAAAGCAAGCTCCCCGACGCCGATGAGGACGAGACCCGGGAGTGGGTTGAAGCGATCGACGAGGTGATAAATGCTTCACCGACGCGCGCCCGCTGGCTGCTCGACCGTCTCTTGAACCGCGCCCGGTCCAAAGACGTGAAGCTTGCTCCGTTGACCCACACCGACTACGTGAACACCATTCCACCCCAGGAGGAGCCCAACTACCCCGGCGACGAAAAGATCGAGGAGCGCATCACATTGATCAATTGCTGGAATGCAGCCATGATGGTGCTGCGGGCAAACGCCAAGTCCCCCTCTATCGGGGGTCACCTCTCGACATACACCTCGATGGCGCAGTTGTTCGAGGTAGCTCTCAACCATTTCCTCCGGGGACATGACGCAGAAGGCGGAGCGGACCAAGTTTTCTACCAGGGTCACGCGGATGAGGGCATTTATGCGCGCGCTTATCTCGAGGGGCGCTGGGACGAGGCCCGACTCGACGAGTTCCGCCACGAGGCCTTCGGCGGCGGGCTGTCCTCTTACAACCACCCTCGACTGATGCCCGACTTCTGGGAGTTTCCGACGGTGTCCATGGGGCTCGGCCCACTGCTGGCCATCTACCAGGCTCGCTTCAACCGCTATCTGCACCACCGGGGAATCAAGGACACTTCGAAGCAGCGTGTGTGGGGCTTCTTCGGTGACGGTGAGATGGACGAGCCCGAGGCTACCGGTGGGCTGTCCCTTGCAGGTCGAGCGAGGTTGGACAATCTCACATTCGTCATCAATTGCAACCTGCAGCGCCTGGATGGACCTGTGCGTGGGAACGGCAAGACCGTTCAAGAGCTCGAGGGACTTTACCGTGGTGCAGGCTGGCACGTCATCAAGGTCCTGTGGGGGCGGGAGTGGGACAGACTGTTCGCCCAGGACACCGATGGTGCGCTCGTCGACAGACTAAACGAAACGCTTGACGGGGAGCTACAGAAGTATGCGGTGGAACCAGGCGCCTACATGCGGGAGCACCTGTTCGGAGGCAACAGTCGCCTGGAGAAAATGGTCGAGGACTGGAGCGACGAAGACCTCAAAGCACTTGGCCGAGGAGGTCACGACTTACTCAAAATCCACGCTGCGTTCCGTCTGGCGCTGGACCTGAAGGACGCCCCGGTCGTCGTGCTTGCCCAAACGGTGAAGGGCTGGGGATTGGGCCCGGGCGCCGAGGCTCGTAACGTGACCCACCAGGCGACGGACTTCGACAAAGACGACCTCAAGGCGCTGCGCGATCGGCTCGAGGTGCCTGTGAGCGACGACGACATCGGTGACGGAACCGGTCCCTACTACCATCCGGGCGCAGACTCCGACGAGGTCCGGTACCTGCAGGACAGGCGCAAGGCTCTTGGCGGCCCCCAGCCCGAACGGCGGGTGGCCTCGACGAAGGTGCATCTGCCCCGAGAAGACATCTACCGGGAGTTCGCAAAGGGATCGGAGAGGCCCATCGCAACGACGATGGCATTTGTCCGGCTGCTTCGACAGCTGATGAAGGACGAGGAGTTCGGCCGGCGAATCGTCCCGATCATCCCGGACGAAGCACGCACATTCGGGATGGAGTCTCTCTTCCCGCAATTCAAGATCTACGAGCCACAAGGTCAACGCTATGAACCCGTGGACGCGGACCACGTCCTCGCTTACCGTGAAGCGCGCGACGGCCAGATCCTCGAGGAGGGCATTACCGAGGCGGGTTCGGTGGCGTCCTTCTCAGCGGCCGGCACCTCGTACGCAACGCATGGGGAGCCGATGATTCCATTCTTCATCTTCTATTCGATGTTCGGTTGGCAACGAGCCGGCGATCTGTTGTGGTCTGCGGGCGACCAACGTGCACGCGG
>JACDDL010000113.1 GCA_013817045.1 Actinomycetota bacterium
GTTTCGTAGGGGAATTACCAGTCGAGATTCTGCTCGAAGCCAAGATCGACGATCTCTTGTCCGGCGACCCTCTTGAAAGCTTCCCTGTGCGCGTCGTTGAAGTGATTCTTCCAGTCGCCGATGACCCCCTTCCGGAAGGTCGAGCTGTCTTGTGACCAGGTCTTCCTGGCGATGCGCTGGACATCGCCGGGGGATAGCGTCCTGTTGATGTGGTTTGCAATCGACTCGATCTCGCGTCGTTGCATTTCGTCACTTCCCCCGCCATTTGCGCCTACAAGGTCTTCGAAGCGGCATAGGTGCGTATCTGGATCGTCCTTCCACCCGACATAGTTGGTGATGCGCTGTCCGATGGAAATCAGCCCGGGACCGGTCTCGGTCGCCGGTAGCCCTGTGATGCAGGCCATGATTCGCTCATCCAGGGTGGACATGTCTTGGTTGAAGCGTTCGTTGAGGAAGTGGCGCTTCAACCTCGTGATGTAGAAAGCGTTCGAGATCACGACGTCGCGTGGGTCACGGATCATGAAGACGGTCTTGTACTCGAGCCGCTGCAACATGTCTCTTAGCTCGGGAACCGCCGGAAAGTGGGCAGTCATGAAGTGCCCCCGGTTGACTGTTTTCAGCGCGTGTTCGAGGCGGTCCCAATCCAGTTCAGGAACGTTTCCCGCGACATCGGAACGGGCCCCCGGCAACGCCCATTCTGCAAGTGACGAATGCCGGCCGGAGAACATCATGCGGGGGAAGTTCTTCAGCAATGATGCGACCAGGTGCGTGCCCGCTTTGGGGACGCTGGTGGCAAGCACCCTGGGCCCCGGGTAGAACATGACCGTCCGGGCGAGCAAACGATAGGTGGGGATGAAAACCTTGCGCAGAGTCTCGTTCTCGGAGACGGCCTTGGCTACTGCGGCCACGGGTCACACCTCTCATCGAGCATAGAACTCTCCGTTCGTGTCCAGACCGGCTCCAACCCATTCCTCGGCGGTAAAGGCCTCGTTCGACCACAAGAAGCTCTCAGCGTCCCGTGAAGGGAGATGATAGATGTTGTCCTTGAAGCGGTTGTTCTGTTCGGCAAAAATGCCGTCGCCAACGCCTCCACCACTCAGTAGACCTTGGCTTCCGGTTAACAAATCTATGACGTTGCCACGCACAAGGCTGTCTTCTACCACATGAGGTCCAAGAGTTCCCTCACCTCTGGTCTGCTGCTGCAGCACGACTCCGCCGGTGACAAGATTGTTGAACACTTCGACTCGGGGTGAGGAGTTCACGAAGATTCCGAAGTCGCGGTTGGCTCCTATGTAGTTGTCGTGGATTGAAACACCGTAGCTTATCTCTACAAACACTCCAAACCTTCGGTTCCCGCTCGAGTGGTTCCTGAAGACATCGGCGTTCGAGTTGTTGAGGTCAAGCCAGATGCCGTCGCCGAAGTTGTCGACGAAGTAGTTTCCTCGAAGAATCAAGTCTTCGGTGAAGACGAACTTGGAGCCACCGGCGTCCCAAAAGCCGCCGTTGACCGTCGAGAATCGGGCGAGGTTGTTGGATTCGATACGGTTTTGTTTGACAACGACGCCTCTGCCGCTTGCGGTGAGTCCGTACTTACCGTTTTGTTGCACGAGGTTGCGGGTTACCCGGCTGAAGCCCGAAACGCCTATGCCTGTGGTGTGGTTGAAGCGACTCTCGTTGTTCTCTACCGACCAGTACTGGTTCCCATCGATTCCGTAGCCTGCGGTTTGCTCGACGACGAGTCCTTGAATCGTGACGTGTCTGGCGGTCCCCCCGATCCCTCCGGACGCGACCGAGGTCTCGATCAAATGACCCTCGGGGTCCGAGCCCAGGAGGATGGTGTCGGAGTCGTAATCGAAGAAGTACTCGTCCGGGCCCAGTGTGTCCGGTGCGCGTCCATGTAGCCTGCCGCTCTCCAGGACGCCCACCTTCGTGAGCGGCTCACCGTCGAGGAAAAGATCTTCACCGAAGAGCGCCTGGGGAAGAACCAATTCGGGACCGCTCCACTCGATGACGGTCGGCCCTTGGGTCTGGCCGGGCGCGGCCCAGTGCTTCCCGTCGAATTCCCAGTCACCGACCACCTTGGAACCGTCGATCACCGTCCCGGTCCGCCCGATCAGGGTCTGCCCGCTGCCGGGCGTGATCGGTTCGGTTATGCGGTAGACGGCCGCCTGCAGGCAAATCGTGGCGCCGGACGCCTGGGCGTCGATCACCGCGCCGAGGTCCTGATTGGGGGCCACGGTCACGCCCCGGCATGGGGGTGCAGCCTTCTGCGGGCCGGCTGAGGGGCTGGGGGGCGGGTCGAAGGGGGGCCTGATCCTCCCCGTGGGTTGAGCGAAATCGACCCGCGGCGAATTGCCGCCGGACAAGATCCTCCCGAGGCCGATCGCAGCCAGCGCGACCATCAGCGACAGAGCGGTCCCCAGGACCAGACGCGCCCTCAAGGGCAAGGGGGAGTCTCGGGGCGGCCGTAATCGGTCTCTGTCATATGGGCCTGTTCTAAACGCTCTGTGCGGCTATGGGGCTCCACGCCCTCGAATCAGTTGACCTGCCCGCGTCGTCGTGGGCGACGCCACACACTTCCCTTCCCTGAGGTGGATCCGCTGCGGCCCGCGGAGTCTCTGTGGTGCCGGATCACGAGGCTCTGATCGAGAACCTCGTCCGTGCGGCCTCCTCGTCGTCCAGGAGAAAGACGGCCTGGTAAGCCGCGCCCGGATCTCCGATCTCGAGGTCCGCGATCTCGTCCTCGAGCTTCTCGATATGGGCCGGCGTTGCGAGATGCATCTCCCGCGGGACGCTGCTGTAGATGAGCGCGCCCCCCGGCCCCTCGATCTTCCACTGTTCGGTGAACGAGCCGTGATCGTCCGTCCAGGCTCGGAGTACGAGAAACGCGCCGGCAACAGCCTGACCATCTTTGAGCGCCACCTCGTTGACGAGCCCGGGATGGATCCGCCCCCCCCGTGAATAGAAGAGCTCCCGGTCGATCACCTTCGCGTACTGAAGCCGTGCGCCCATCTCTTCAGGTCCTCCCTTCTGCATCTGCACCGGTCCCCATCGCTGCCTCGTGGCCGGGCAGCTCCAGGATGTGTGTCGCAACCTCCATGTGGGCGAGCTCGGCCCGCAATCTCCCGAGTCCCATCGCCTGGACGGGCGCCACCACTCCGGTCACTCCATAGTCCGGCCGGGCCATCACCTGAGCTCCCGTCGCAAGCATGCTCGCGGTCAGGCCGTAGGGATCCACGCCCATCATGACGACAAGCCGGCGGCCCTCTTGGGAGCTGCCCTCGGCCAGGATGCTCCATTTTCCACCGTGGGGAACCGGGTAGGGGACGCCCACACGCCGCAAGAGGGCGGCGACGGCATCGGCGCGCCGGGGTTGGGCAAGCAAGGGCAGCGCCGGCCGGAGGGCCCGCATTCCGGTTCTCGCCAGCGCCCCTGCCGTGACGAACGTTCTCAGCGATGCCAGCGGGAGATGAAGCGGCGCCAAGTGGCCCTCCGCGAGCGGCCACGCCAGGCTCGACCGCACTCCAAGGGGAGGCGGCATCGGGGCCCAGCGATGCGACTGCCCGGCGCGCATCTGAATGGGCTGCCCGGCTCGCACCCAAACGCCGGGCGCGCCCATGATCCGAACCGCCGAGCGAAGGGTCCCAGTCGATGCCTGCGACGGAAGGGCATAGGTGATCGTGAGGTCCGCCGGCTCCATAGACTCCCCCGAGCCGGCCGGAGGGCACAGAGCCAGGGTCGCGGCGACATCCCCGGGGACTTCGTCCCATCCCATCGCAGGCGCCATGGCGATTCCCCCGTTGCGGGCGGCGGCGTCACAGCCCAGGAGGCGGGCGACCCAGGCCGGTTCTCCGCTCGAATCCAGATAGTTGACACCGGCCCGCAGCGCCGCCTCCGCAACGGCACGGCCCATGTCCACGAAGGGGCCGGCGCACGAAATGAGCACCTTCATGCCTCGCAGGGCACGGTCCAGCGAGCCTGGATCGGTCGCATCGGCGCACCGGACACTGTGCGCTCCGGTCGCACCGGCCACATCGGCGAGAGCGGCCATGTCTCTTCCTGCGACGCCGAAGCTTGCCCCCCGCTCCGCCAGCGCCTGAGCGGTGAGCCGTCCGGTGTGGCCGGTGGCCCCGAACAGCAGGATGTCGGTCATGTAGCCAGAGAGCGTAGGCGATGCGCCGGCCGAGGCATCGAAGCGCTCGTCGCTCCGATAGCCGACAATGTGCACGGATGCAATCTCTACATGAGCAACTCGCGTGAGGACCACCGTGCACCTCGTCCGCCACGGACAGGTCGAGAATCCCAAGGGGGTGATCTACGGCCGGCTCCCCGGCTATCACCTCTCGGAGCGTGGTCTGCTCCAGGCACAGTCCGTTGCCCAGCGGCTGGCCGGCGCCGACGTCGGCGGGGTGTGGGCCAGCCCCCTGGAACGGGCCCAGGAGACAGCAGCGATCATCGCGACCCCCCATGGCCTGGACGTGATCACCGACGAACGATTGACCGAGAGCGCCAACACGCTCGAGGGTCTGGGGCGAACCCTCGGCGCCCTGCTGCGCTCGCCGAAGCACCTGTGGGGTTTTCGCAACCCCATGAAACCCTCCTGGGGCGAATCGTTCGCGGAGGTCAAGGAGCGCATGCTCGAGGTCATCGAAGAGGCGATGGCGGCATGTGAGGGGCGCGAAACCGTCATCGTCTCCCACCAGACCCCGGTGCTGGTCTCTCGCCTGGCGCTGGCCCGGAGAAGGGTCCCTCCCTGGTTGGGCTTTCTCGAGTGCTCCACCGGATCGGTCACCTCGATGGTGCTCGACGACAAGCGGCTGACCTCGGCGTCGTATTTCGCCCCGGGCGTGTAGCGAGCGCCTGCCGATGGGGTTGAGTTCCGTCTGGGCCCGCCGATAAGGAGGGTAAGTCGAGGGTTGGTCCGGCGTGTGCCGGAGCCGTCGTGGGTTCTGTCTCTGGAGGTGATGTGGTCATGGGTATCGGAGTGAGTGTCTTCTTGCTGGCCCTCGGGGCGATCTTGGCCTTTGCGGTCGAGTTCGACACCTCGGGCATCGACATCGACACGGTGGGGATCATCCTGATGGTGGTGGGTGCCCTGGGCCTGATGCTTTCGCTTCTGTTCTGGAGCAGCTTCTCCCCCTACAACCGCCGCGAGCGCACGGTCGTGAGGGACAGGGACCGGGAGGTCCTCTAGCCTCAGATCAAAGGCCGGGGTGAGCGCCCGCACGCCGGTCCCGGCGCGTCCGACGGCGACGGCCCGCGCAGGGAGGTGGCGGAGGCCGACGGCCTTGCGCGGCCGACGGCCTCTCTATGCCCCGGGGCGGGTCAGACGGCGGAACGCGACAGAATCCCCACGATGCGATCTTCCAGGGCGACCGCCTTGGACTTGGATATGCCCTGGGACAGGATCGAGAACTCTCCCCAGGAGTGCGACCGCCTCAGCCATACCCATCCCGATAGCGCAGAGATGTCTCTCAGAGTGCCGGTCTTGGCTCGCACCCGCACACCCTTCAGACGGCCCGCCAGCGTCCCGTCTCCCGGGCCGGGTAGGAGGTGGCGCAGCCGGGCCCCCCAACTTTGCCCTTCTGCCCACCCCAGCAGCCGGGCCAATCCCCACGGCGAAACCCGGTTGCGGTAGGAGAGTCCGGAGGAATCGTGCGCAACCACTCCCACGCCCTGACCGGCGGCCATCTGCTCGATGGCGCGGGCGCCTTTGGCGATCGTCCCCGGCGCGCCGGCCGCTTCGAGCCCCAGGCGTTTGCCCAGGACCTCCGCAAAGAAGTTCGAGGATTGCCGGTTCATCCACCGCATCAACACCTCGAGGGGAACGGAGCTCAGCCGTGCGAGAGGGGTGAGGCCCCCGGGGCGTTTGCCGGCGCCCGGCCGGCCGCCCACTTTCACACCCAGGCGCTCGAGCTGCCGGGTCAGCTTCCGGGCGGCGAGGCGCTCGGGCTCCGAGGTGTGCCGCCCGTGGGCGATGTTCCCCTCGAAGGTGAGAGCCGTCGGCAGCGCAACCTCGAGCTGGGGAAAATGGGGGCGCCAGCCGGGCGCGTACCAGGTACGGTCGAATGGCCCTGTGGCACCCTTGACACGCCCGGAGATCCTGTCGACGCCGGCCTGTGAGACCCGACGAGCCAACCTCCCGAGTCGTGTCGGACGGAAGCTCAGGGCGTCCCCGTAGGATCCGCCGGCCGTTACCGAGGGATCGCCTTCCCCCGAGATCCACAGATTGCCCCTGATCACGCCGTTGCGGGGTCGGTGAGACCACGCGGAGGTCGCCAACCTGGCGTTCGGGCCCAGGCGGTCCAGCAGGGCTATGGAGAGCAGGAGCTTCTCGGTGGAGGCAGGAGTGCGGTGGACCTTCGCCTTCGTCGTATACAGCGGCGCGCCCCCATCGCGAAGGGCCACGCCCATTCGCCGGCCCCGAAGCAGCTTGTCCACCTTCTTGCTCCAGCGCAGGCCACCTGCTGAGGAGGGAGAGCCGGCAACGGGCGAGGTGAACGGCCGGTCACCCGGCGAACAGGGGACGAAGGCACGAGCGGGTGGCGCAGCGAACCCGATCACACCGGTCATCAGGAGGATCGTCAGGACCGGCCGGCGCAGCGGAGGCATGGGAGACATTATCTCCCGGCGCAGGCGGGGCGTCAGCCCGCCTGATCGAAGAGCGTGGGATCGGTGCTCCACAGCTTGAGCTGTGCGGGGCTGACCCCCGGAGCCCCGGGACGATCGATGGCGAGCGCAAGCCGATGGTAGCCCTGCTCGCGAGCGAGCTGGAGCGCCCGGCTCTTGGCTCTGTCCTCGGCCAGGCGCGCCCGGCCTTCCGCCTCGAGGATGGTGTCCTCGATCATGGATCTCTCCCACGCTGGCAATCCGGCTTCCTCCATGCAGCCTCCAGGCTCTAGATGCTCCCCTCCCCAAGCTGGGGTGTGGAGTATGTGCCAAGGGGAGCCGCGCGGGTCGGATTTGGAAGTGCTTTTTCGGCTCTCCTGACGCCATCATCGGCCCGTCAGCTCGCCTTCTTCAGCGCGGACCGTAGACGGGCCTCCGGACGGGGCGGCCAAGGCTGGGCCTCGCCCGCCCAGGTAGGGTTGACGCCGCCGCCAGAGCGGCCGCATCCGCGGCGGAAAGCCTAACGACGGCAAAGCGGCGCCGGCCGCCCTCCTAATTCCTCGAGCGTGGCGTAGAGCCTTCTTTTCGTCGCACCCCGACGGTAGTTTCGTCTCAAGCTACCGATAGGGCAGAAGCTACCGATAGGGGAGAGATGAACGCGGACTCTGGCCTCACGCTCGACGAATCCCAGGGGAGGGTGGTCGAATTCGAAGGGCCGGTGCTCAAGGCCCTCGGGGCTGCCGGCAGCGGCAAGACCACCGCTCTGGTGACCCGGGCAACCCATCTCGTGGAAGCGCATGGGGCGGAACCTTCCGGCGTATTGATCTTCGTCCACGATCGCAGGGCGGCAGTGAGGGTCCGCAATCGCCTGGTGCGCAGCCTCGGTGCCTCTGTCGCCGGCCCCAGCATCTTCACCTTCCACGGCTGGTGCTGGTCGCTCCTGACACGCGTCTATCCGGTTGCTTCCGAGCAGGGGATCACGGCCGAGGTCGGTTACGAGCTGGCGGGCTATGGGGAGGAACCCGTTCTTCTGACCGCATTCGATCAACGGGCCTTCGTGATCCGCCTGCTGAGCGAAGAGGATCCGGCCGCTTGGCCCGTCAACGGGGCCCTCTTGAGCTCGAAGGCGTTTGCGGGTGAGGTGCGGGACTTCCTGCTGAGGGCGCAGGAGCGGTTGCAGACGCCCGGCGACGTCCACGCCCTGGCCGGCCGGCGAGGCAGGGACGATTGGCTCGAGCTGGCGTCCTTCTACGAGCGTTACCTCAGGAGGCTCGAGGATCCCGGGTCATTCGGCGACGGGCGCCCCCGCTTCGATTTTGCCCGGGTCCTGACCGAGGCGCGCCGGTTGATCGGCGAGCACGAGTCGGTCCAGGGTGATCTCAAGAATCTCTATCCGCATGTTCTCGTGGACGACTTCGAGGAGGGCAACCGCGCACAGATGGCGTTGCTCGAGACCATGTTGCCGGAGGCGGGGGACGGGCGCAGTGCGGTGATAACGGGAGATCCCGATGGCTCCGTCTCGGCGTTCCGGGGGGCCGACCCTGGCGTTCTGAGCCAGCTTCCTGCCCAGCAGGTCGTCCTGGAGCAGCACTATCGCCGCTCCGAGCCGCCTCGGATCCTCCTCTACTCTCAACCCACAGAGGAGGCGCGCGGCATAGTTGCTGAGCTCCGGACGGCAGGGGCGACGCAGGTTGCCTGGGGCGAGATGGCAGTGATCGTGCGCGACCTCCGCAGCGTGCTCGGGCCCCTGCGGCGCGAGCTCAACCGCTCCGGGGTGCCCCACCGCGTCGACGGGGAGGCACTCAGGCTCGCTTCAGATCCTGTCGTCAGGCCGATTCTGGTTCTCTTCTCGATCGCTTGCCGGCGCCAGGGTCACGAAGAGCTGTGGCCGGAGCTTCTCACCTCCGAGCTCGGTGGTTTCGCCGCTCACGAGCTGGTCCAGCTCAGGCGGGCCGCTCGCCTCGCCGGCGAGAGCTTGGACCGGGTGTGCGCCGACGTCCGCGCCATCGATGTTCCGGAGTCTTTGCGGGACAAGCTGCAAGCGGTGTGCAGCCTCGTCGCCGACGCGTGTGGCTGGGCCTCGGAGTTGCCGCCCGATGAGTGCTTCTGGAGGCTGTGGGACTCGGCCACTTGGTTTGCCGAGATGGTCAAAGCGGAAGATGACCGCCGGTTGGACTCCTTGACGACCCTGGCCGACGCACTGGGACGCTTCACGGAACGGCAGGGCTCCGATGCACGCCTCGCCGACTTCATCGACACTTTGTTGTCGGCGGATTTTGCCCCTGAGTCGGTCAGGCTCGACCGTGCTCAGGATGCGGTATCGATCATCACTGCCCATGCCAGCAAGGGCCGGGAATACGAGTTCACCGTGGTGGCGGGCTGCGTCGAGGGCACCTGGCCTGATCCCGCCCGGCGAGGGCTCTTGCTCGAGCTCGATCTCCTGGACGGCCCAAAGTCTCAGGCGCACCGGCAGCGGGTAGCGCTTGCCGAAGAACAGCGACTGTTCGAGCTTGCCACGTCCCGGGGCCGCCGTCTGGTTCTCACCGGCCAGCGGTCGGGGGGCTCGGAACGTTCGAGCGCAGAGCCATCGCGCTTCCTGAAGCTTCTCGTGCCGGCGCTGCCGGAGCAGAACGCGGACGTTCCCGAGCTCGTCAACTCGGCGCGCGAGGCTGAGATTTCGTGGCGGCGTCGTGTCGCATACGGCGCGGCTTCCCCGGCCGAG
>JACDDL010000015.1:0-319 GCA_013817045.1 Actinomycetota bacterium
AGATGACGCGCCGGCTGCGCGTCGGCGACGGCCTGGTCGAATCTAGTCAGTTGGGGGCGGTCGTTTCGGCCGGCCAGCAGAGAACGATCCTCGAATATGTAGACGCCGGCAAGAAGGAAGGAACACTGGTTGCCGGCGGGAATGCTTTGACTGGTGGGCCTTATGACGGGGGTAACTTCGTCACCCCGGCAGTGTTCACCGATCTCCCTCCGCGATCTCGCCTCATTCAGGAAGAGATCTTCGGGCCGGTTCTAACCGTTCAGCGCTTCTCGGACGACGACGAGGCCATCGCCCTGGCAAACAGCACCGACTACGGGCT
>JACDDL010000015.1:329-26539 GCA_013817045.1 Actinomycetota bacterium
TGAAGCGGAAGTTGGAGGCTTCAAGCGCTCCGGGATCGGCCGTCAGCAAGGGGTCGAGGGGATTCATGAGTTTACCGAGACCAAGCACATCAACTTCGACGGCAGCCCCACCCTGTGGTAGCCGAAGGGGCTCCTGTCGTCCTCGACCGGCCCTTGGCCGGAAGCGTCGCGGTGGTCACCGGCGCGGCGCGAGCCATCGGACAGGAGATCGCAATCACCCTGGCGGCGAGAGGCGCGACCGTGGTTTCGATCGACCTTGCGGCGTCAACCGATACCGTGTCATCGGTAAAGGCACTGGGGGGCGAGGCAATCGGACTGACCGCCGACGTCGCCGACGAGGGCTCGGTCCAGAAGGCATTCAATGAAGTCGGCAGTCACTTCGAACGTATAGATGTCCTTGTGAACAACGCCGGCTTGTTTGCGGGTCTCGAACGGCGGCCTTTCTGGGACATAGACGCGGCCGAATGGGATCGCGTCACAACGGTCAACATCCGATCGGTTTGGCTGTGCGCCCGGGCGGCATCGACGTCCATGCGAGCGGCGGGCAAGGGGCGTGTCGTGAATCTGTCGTCCAACACCGTCACCTTCGGCATGCCCAACCTGCTGCATTACGTCGCGTCCAAGGCGGCGGTGATCGGCATGACCCGCAGCATGGCTCACGAGTTGGGACCCTACGGCGTCAACGTGAACGCTGTCGCGCCCGGCCTCGTCACCACCGAGATAACCAAAGAGTGGGTGTCCGACGAGTACCTCCGGCAGGTCGCCGAAGGACAGTGCATCAACAGCCCGATCCTTCCCTCAGACATCGCGAGAACGGTGGCCTTCCTCTGCGGGCCCGATGCCCGGATGATCACTGGGCAAACCATCCTCGTGAACGGCGGCGCCACCATGGGGCCGGCGTGAAGCATTCCATCTCCCTCAAGTTCATGTGGAGCGACCGCGCACTGCCCGAACGAGCCACGCGGGCAGCCGAGCACAACTTCGACCTCGTCGAGCTGTGGGACTGGCGCAATGAGCCGGTCGACGACCTCGCTGCAGCCTGTCGCGACGCGGGCATTGGCATTGCGGGCTTCTTCGGACACTCCCACGGAGGATTGCGCGATCCATCACAACGCGATGACGTGTTGGCTTCGCTTGCCGAATCGGTAGAGGTCGCCGAACGCGTCGGTGCCACACAACTGCACATGTTCTCCGACGACATCGGATTCGACTCGGTCATCGCCAAGCCACCCCCACTCGCGTGGCAGTCTCAGTGGCAGTCGTGCCTGGACGGTCTCAGGGAGTGCGTGGCGCTGGTCGAGGGAAAGGGAATAAATCTCGTTCTCGAATCCATCAACACCGTCTTCGTTCCCGGCTACTTCCTCAGCCACGCCGGCCAATCGCTCGCGCTGTGCCGGGCAATCGATCATCCGCAGGTCACCATGTTCTTTGACTGTTTCCATCAACAGCTCGTCGCCGGACGGCTCATAGAAAACCTGTTAGCCGCGCTCCCGTGGACGCAAGCGGTGCACATCGCCGACGTACCCGGCCGTCATCAGCCCGGCACCGGTGAGATCAACTTCTATGGCATCAAGAGGGTTCTCGAGGACCGGGGCTACGATCGCCAGCTGACGTTCGAAACGGTGCCCAAGGACGGCGACAGCGAGGCAGCCGTAACCGCGATCAAACAAGTGTGGGCCTTCTAGATGCGCGGGCTGGACGATATGTCCGTTCTGGTTACAGGCGCGGGGCGGGGCATCGGGATGGCGGTGACGGAGCGGTTGGTCGAGGAAGGTGCTCTGGTGGCCGCCGCCGACCTCGGCGAACCGGTTGAATGCGAAGGCGCGAAGGCCTGGTTGAGCGGTGACGTGACCTCCGAAGAGGATGTTGATCGCATCTTCGAAGAGGCGTGGGATGCGTTGGGCGGCGTCGATGCACTGGTTCTATGCGCCGGCATTCATTGGGTCGGGCCTACACACGAGATGCGTCCCGAGGATTTCGATCGCGTCTTGGCGGTAAGCGCACGCGGGACCTTCCTCTGTTGCCGCGCCGCGCTTCCCCGCATGGCCGATCGAGGTTCAGGCCACATCCTGACCTTCGGTTCGACGGCCGCTGTTGCCGGCGCTCCCGGTTTGACGGCCTATGCAGCCGCGAAGGGAGCGGTCCTTCAGATGACCCGGTCGATTGCTGCGGAGTACGCCCACATCGGGATCCGCGCCAACTGCCTTTGCCCCGGAGCCACGAATACGCCGTTGTTGCGAGAGCTCATGGCCGGCCGTGCAGATCCCGAGAAGTTTCGGGATGCACATCCCATCGGCCGCTTCGCCGAGCCCGAGGAGATTGCGGGCGCGGCGGCTTGGTTGCTCAGCGACGACGCGTCCTACATGGTCGGCGCGACCGTGATGTGCGACGGGGGGTTCACTGCCGTATGAGCGGCCACACCTCGCTGATCACGGGCGGAGCGCAGGGCATCGGTGCGGCGGTGGCGCGCCGCCTGGCGCGCCGGGGTGACAGAGTCTGGCTTGCGGACCTCGAGGACAAGCGCGCCGCAGGCGAAGGCCTTGCCGACGACCTGGGCGGAGAGTTCGTCGCGATCGATGTGTCCGAGCCGTCCAGCGTGGATCAAGTGATCAAAGGGTGTGAAGGACTGGATGTGCTCGTCAACTGCGCCGGCATAACCATACCGGGCGAACCCGTTGACGAGGTGTCACCCGAGCACTGGAACGCTCAGATAGCCGTGAACCTGACCGGCACGTGGCTCTGTCTTCGGGCGGCCGTCGGCTCCATGCGCCGGCGGGGATGGGGGCGAATTGTCAACCTCGCGTCCGGCCTTGCCACGCGCGGCATGCCCGGGAGCGCCGCCTACGCGGCTTCGAAGGCAGGGGTCACCGGCCTGACTCGCGCTGCGGCGGCAGACCTCGCTCCGCTCGGCATCACCGTCAACGGCGTGTCGCCCGGATACGTAGACACGCCCATGACCCGGGACTTCCCCGCTGCTTTGCGAGCGGCCCGTCTCGCCGAGATAGGAATGGGGCGTTTTGCCGATCCGGATGAGATCGCCGCGGTCGTCGAATTTCTATCTTCAGAAGACGCCGGTTACGTCACCGGAGAGATCGTCGACGTGACCGGTGGCTTCCGGGTTTGTCAATGATGACCCTACCCCCTCGAGGAGTGTGGTGACCCAACCAAAGGAAAAGCTCGATAAGGGAAAGCTTCTCGAGCTCTACCGAAAGATGGTCCTTATTCGGCGCTTCGAGGAGAAAGCCTCCGAGCTCAGACAGGCCGGTTTCATACCAGGCTTCCTGCATCCCTACATCGGCCAAGAGGCCGTTGCAGTGGGCACCTGTGCGGCCCTCGAAGCGTCGGACGTGATTACGAGCACGCATCGAGGGCACGGGCACATGCTGGCTCGCGGCGCCGACCCAAAGCGCATGTATGCAGAGCTCTATGCCCGGCAGGATGGCTACAACCGCGCCAAGGGTGGCTCCCTGCACATGATCGACACGGAGCTCGGCTTTCTCGGCGCGAACGGCATCGTGGGCGGAGGCATACCGCTTGCCACCGGCGCCGCCCTGCAACTCAGGCGCAAGGGCTCGAAAGGCGTGGCGGTGAGCTTCTTCGGTGACGGTGCAACCAACCAGGGAAGCTTTCACGAATCCCTGAACCTTGCATCGCTGTGGAAGCTCCCTGTGATATTCGTTTGCGAGAACAACCTCTACGGCGAATTCACGCCGCAGGACAAGCATCAACCCATACGTGACATCGCCCGGCGCGCCGACTCCTACGCGATGCCAGGGGAGATCGCCGACGGCAACAACGTCCTCGACATGCTCCGGGTCACGACAGAGGCCGCCGGCAGGGCGCGCTCCGGCGGCGGGCCGACGCTCGTCGAAGCCAAGACATACCGGCACCGCGGGCATTACGAGGGGGACATGGGCCGTTATCGCTCGGCAGAAGAGGTCGAGGAGTGGATGGCGAAGGATCCGATCTTGAACCTCGAGACCGAGCTTCTGCAGGACTCCCGCATAGCACAGCAAGAGCTCGACCACGTCCGAGACGACATCGAGGAGCAACTCGATGCGGCCGCCGGTTTCGCCGAAGCCAGCCCTCATCCCCACCCTGAGGAGGCGCTGGAGGATGTCTTCGCCGGAAGCAATCGAGCCGCACCTTCATGACGACGATGACCTACGCCCAAGCCATTCGTGAGGGCCTCGACGAGGCCATGACCGCCGACAACGAGGTGTTTCTGATCGGCGAGGACATCGGCGAGGCCGGCGGCGTCTTCGGCGTGACCAAAGGCCTGTGGGGCAAGTACGAAGACAGGGTGTTCGACACGCCCATCTCAGAGGAAGCGCTCGTGGGGGCCGCAGCCGGGGCGGCACTTCTGGGCGGACGCCCGGTGGCCGAGATCATGTTCAGCGACTTTTCGACGCTGGCCATGGACATGCTGGTCAACCAAGCAGCCAAGACCAGCTACATGACCGGCGGGCGGCTGTCTTGTCCGATCACCGTGCGCATGGTGACGGGAACCGCCGGCGCCACCGCAGCTCAACATTCGCAGAGTCTCGAAGCCTGGTTCACGCACACCCCCGGACTCAAGTGTGTCGCGCCCTCCACCCCCGCCGACGCCAAGGCGTTGATCAAGACCGCAATAGAGGATCCGGATCCCGTGCTGTTCTTTGAGCACAAGATGCTCTACAACTTGAAGGGGGAGGTCCCGGGCGAACTCGATGACCTGCCTTTGGGCAAGGGGAAGGTCGTGCGCTCCGGATCGGATGTAACCATCGTCTCCTATCTCAAGACGCTCCATGAGGCCGTGAAGGCTGCAGAGAATCTCGAAAGTGACGGCATCTCGGCCGAGGTCTTCGACCCCAGGAGCCTCGTTCCCTTCGATCGTGAGGGGCTCGGAGCGTCGCTCGAGCGCACCGGCCGACTGGTCATCGCCCATGAGGCGCCCACAACGAACGGATTCGGGGCGGAGATCGCAGCGATCGCGAGTGAAAGCTTCTGGGGCTTGCTGAAGGGCCCCCTCGTTCGTGTATGCGGGCGGGACACGCCGGTCCCTTATGCCCCGGAGCTGGAGGGTTTCGTCCTACCGGACGCACAACGCATCACCGAAAGCGTGCACCAGATGATGAAGCAGGAGGTGGCAACGAAAGCATGACGCAGAAAAAACGAAATCATGGGTGAGATCGTCAAGCTGCCGAAGTTCGGGCTAACGATGGAAGAGGCCTCGATATCCGAATGGTCGGTTGATGTGGGCGAATCGATCTCAAAAGGTCAAGTCCTCGCCATCATCGAAAGCGAGAAGGTCGAGATGGAGCTTCCATCGCCGGCCTCGGGCATCGTCGCCAAGCACCTGGTGGCCAAGGGGGGCATTGTTGCGGTCGGAGAGGATGTCGCGATCATCGCTGCCGACGAAGAAGAGCTGACAAACCTCAGCGATGACTAAGGGGGCGCTATGCCGGTAGTCACGGTTCAGATGTGGGAGGGGCGAACCTCAGAACAGAAGCGCAAGCTCATGCGCGCTCTAACCGAGGCCATGGTCGAACACGCCGGGGCGCGGCCCGAAGGGCTGCACATAGTCCTGCAGGAGATCCCCAAGGAGAACTGGGGAAGCGCCAGCACCTTAGGACAGGCTGACCGCGCATAACCATGACCGTCGAACTGCTCGATCCGGCCAGGACCGCCCTGCTCGTAATCGACATGCAGAACGCTTTCTGTCACCCAGAAGGCACTCTGGGGATCTCCGGCGTGCCCGTCGAACCGGCGCAGCGAATCATTTCCCCCGTGCGCAGGCTCATCGAGAGCTGCCGGTCGGCCGGAGTCCCCACCCTGTGGACCCTCCAGGAGCACTTTGCAACGGATCACAGCCGCGCGCGAAAAAGGTTGACGGCACACACGTCGAAGCGCAAACAGGTCTCGGCCCTGGCGGGAACCTGGGACGCCGAGATCGTCGCGGAGTTGGCGTCGTTGGCCGCAGATCCAGCCCTGGTTATCAAGAAGCACCGCTTCGGCGCCTTCTACGGGACGCGCCTCGAGAAGGTGCTCGACATGATGGGTGTCGAGGCTCTCCTAATCACCGGAGCGACCACCAACGCCTGCGTCGAGACGTCGATTCGCGAGGCTTACCTGCGTGATTACGACATCGTGGCGGTCACCGACTGCATAGCAGGAGTGAGGGAGGAATGGGTTCCAACCGCACATGAAGTCTGGGGACAGTACTTCTGCGAGTTGGCGACATCCAAGGAAGTGGAGGGTTGGCTTGTGAGCTCGGCGCGCCCGCGTGCCGTTGCCCTGGGCCATCTTCTGCTGAAGGTAACCGACCTAGACGCAGCGGAGCGCTTCTATCTCGGTCTTCTCGGACTTACGGTCAAGAAACGCGAGAAGTTCCGTGACGGGCGTCCTCTGCTCGTGACAAACGAAGGCCTGGGGCTGACCGATGGCGGAACGGGCGAGCGAGGTCCGGTCGAGCACATAGCCTTCCGGGGGCGTGACATCCCCGGCATGGCGGAGCTGGCGCGCAGCCAAGGGGCCACGGTCATCCGGGGACCCGAGCCGAGCTCGTACGGCCAGTCGTTGTATCTCGCCGACCCGGACGGCAACCAGGTCGAGCTGTTCGGCGCGCCGGAAAGCGAACAGTGAGCATGGGCTCTGCACCCCAAGCGAAGGGCGAGCTCGCGAAGGAGATCGTGCGCAAGATGCGCGACGCCATGGCCGCCGAACGCCTCGACGCGCTTCTCCCAATGTCCCCGGACAATCTCGCCTACACCGCCGGCACGGTTCCTCCTTCCCTGAAGACGGTCCGGTTGCGGCTTGCAGCCTGTCTAATCCCCCAAGAGGGAGAGACCGAAGCCGTGGTTGTGGCTCTCGAAGGGCCCCTCATGGCGACGCAATCCCGAATGGCAAAGACGACGACGTATCGCGAGTTCGCAGAGAACGCCGTCGGGAAAGTGGCGGGCTCTCTGAAGCAGCGTGGTCTGGACGGGGGCCGCATCGGGGTCGAAGAGACCTACCTGCCGGTGGCCTTTCATCGGGCGCTCCAGGATTCGCTTCCCGGGGCGGAGTTGGTCCCTGCGGACGAGCTTCTGTCCGAGACCAGGTCGCTCAAATCCCCCCGCGAGATAGAGCTGATCCGGGACATCGGGACCGCGGCACAGCGCATTGCCGAGAGTTGCGCCGCGCGGGTTCAGACCGGCGCAACCGAACAGGATCTCGGGGGCATGATCGCGGAAGAGTACGCGGCGGCGGGCGGAGACGAGCTCACCATGCTGGTCGTCGGTTCGGGTGAACGGTCGGCTCATCCCAACGCGCCGCCGACCGACAGGGTTATCGCAAGCGGCGATATCGTTCGTCTCGACATCATCGGCACCAAACACAACTACTACTCCGACGTCGCCCGCACGGCTGTCGTTGGCGAACCCACCTGGGAGCAGCAGGAGATCTATGACCTCTTGCTGCGGGTCCACGAGCAATCGCTCGAGGCGCTTCGCCCGGGCGTTCAGACCTCGGACGTCTACCAGATCTACAGAGATTCAATGGAGCGCGCCGGGCTCCCCCCATACCATTTCGTCGGCCACGGGCTCGGGGTGACCTTACACGAGGAGCCGTTCATCAATGAGTTCAAATCGGTCCAGATCCGAGAGAACATGGTGCTCTGCATCGAACCTCTGACAATGCTCGAGGATCGCTTCGGCATGCAGATCGAGGATGAGGTCGTCATTACCTCCGACGGCTATGAGCCCATCACCCGCGCCGGCGCAATGCTCCAGATAGAGAGCTAGGGCGTGCAGATCACCGGTTGTGAGGTATTCATGGTCGGCCTTCCTTCGCGCCGCGAGCACACATGGGCGAGCAAGATGACGACTCCCATAGGTCATCACGCGATTGTCCGTGTAGACACCGATGAGAACATCAGCGGTTGGGGGGAGGCCCCCGCCATCGCAACGTGGGGCGGTTCGTCGATGCGGTACTACGGCGAGACCCCCGAAACGGTGCGCCACATCGTTTGCGACTACCTCATACCTCGCCTTACCGGCGCCGATCCCATGGACATAGGGCCTGCTCATCTGCTCATGGACGAAGTGGTCAAAGGGCATCCCTATGCGAAGGCCGCGATTGACGTCGCGCTCCACGACATCACGGGCAGAGCACTGAACGTACCTGTGTATGTACTGCTCGGCGGTGCACAGCGCGACCGAATCGAGGTAGCTCACTCGCTCGGTATCATGGATGTAGACCGGTGCATCGAGGAGGCCGAGCAGGCCGTCGCCGAGGGCGCGACGACGATCAAGTGCAAGACGGGGCTTGACGCGCAGCGCGATCTCGGCCTTGTCCACCGGCTCAGGGACAGGGTGGGCCCCGAGGTCGCCATCCGCGTCGACGCGAACGAGGGCTACAAGACCGTCGATGAGGCCGTGGCGGTCGGGCGCGCCCACGAACCCGACGACATCTTTGTCTACGAACAGCCTGTGGCCGGAGCCCGCGCCCTCGCTCAGGTAGCAGCGCGGGTCGCAACACCCGTCATGGCGGACGAGTCGGCGTGGACGGCGGAGGACATCGTAGAGCTGGCGGAGTTCGGCGCGGCCGCCTGCTTTTCCTGTTACGTGACGAAACCGGGCGGGTTGTATCGCGCGCGGCGTCAAGCAGAGATTGCGGCAACGCTGGGTCTGTACTGCGATATAGGTGGTTCGATCGAGATGGGAATCGGCAACGCAGCCAACCTGCATCTGGGCGCCGCTCTCGGCAATGCGATCCTTCCCAGCGTCTGTCCGGTAACGAAGCCTCTCGGCCAGACTGGTCCCGAGGTGGCAGGGATCTATTACACCGACGACATCGTCGCCGAATCCTTCGTCTTTGCAGACGGGTGTGTGCTCGTCCCTCAGGGCCCGGGACTCGGAGTCGAGGTCGACCAAGAGAAGCTCGCACACTACGCGCGATGACTTGCGTAGCGATCGCGGGGGCTGGGGCGGGGGGAATGGCGGCCGCGGTGGACCTCACCCTGCGAGGCCACGAGGTTCGCATGTGGAACAGATCCCGGGCGACGCTCGAACCACTCAGAGAGGCCAAAAAAATTGTCTATGAAGGAGCCCTCGACGACGGCGCCATCGAGATCGCCGGTATGGATCATGATCTCGCCCATACCCTCGCCGGCGCCGACATCGTCGTCGTCTCCTTGCCCGCCCTCGCCCACGAGCAGGTGGCGGGTGCGCTGGCCGAGTTGGGCTGCTCGCTTCCGGTGGTGTTGAATCCCGGTCACACCGGGGGCGCTCTGCACTGGCGCAATGTCTTTGCACGAACCGGCACGGCGCCTCCTCCGATCGCAGAGTTGTCTACGCTGACCTACGTGGCGCGCAAGCAGACTCCTTCGTCGGTGACCATCTCGGGCGTTGCAGGCAAAGTGCATGCGGCCTGCCTCCCCGGTGACGGGTACGCGCTGGAGAGCGCCCGCGCGCTGTGGCCGTCGGCAACTCCCGCGCAAGACGTCTTGGCAACGGGGCTGGCGAACGTAAACATGATTCTCCACCCGCCGGGCGCAGTTCTCGCCGCCGCGTGGGTCGAGGCGACGCAGGGGGACTTTCTCTTCTACGTCGACGCCATGACCCCCGGGGTTGTCCGCACCATCGAGCGCCTTGATGCCGAGCGCCTGGAGGTGGCGCGCGCCTTCGGGCACGTTCTCCCCTCTCTCATCGAGGAGATGGCAGCAGTCGGAACGGTTGACCCATCCGATGCTGAAGCCGGAGACGCAGGCGCGGCCATCGCAAAAGGGCAGGCGAACAGCCGTATAAGGGCTCCCAACTCCTTGGGTCATCGCTATTACAAAGAGGACTTCGGGTACGGGCTGGTCCCTCTGCTGGCCCTTGCCCGCATAGCCGGCGTCGAAGTGACCGCCGCCGCTGCACTGCTGCGCGTGGCCGAGGCCGCCACCGGCGAAGAGCTCGGCGCCCAGGGACTGACGGCAAACCGTTTGGGTATTGAGAACCTTGACGTTGACGCGTTGGTGGCGTTGGTAAGGGGCCACGGATGAGCGGCAATGCATCCGTCGACTGGGGCTCCCTGATCATCGCCGTTGTCGCCGGCGACGAACGCGAGCAGGAGATCGCCCGTCTCGCCGCCGGGACCGGCGCCCAGGTACGCGCCTTCGGATTCCCCTTCCCCGAGGACAGTGTTCCGGGCCTGCTCGAATGTGATGACGCCGCTCATGCTCTGAGAGGGGCCAGCTACGCCTTGTTTCCCATTCCGGGCATCGGCGCCGACGGCAGTCTCTATGCGCTCGGCGAACCGCGGATCGTTCCCGATGAAGCTCTGCTGAGCGGACTGGCCGAGGGCGCGCACATCATCCTCGGGCGCGCCGATGATCGCCTCAGGGCGGCGGCCCAGGCCTCGGGCGTGCACTTGCACGAATACGAGGGGGACGCCGAGCTCATGCTTCAGCGGGCACCGGCAGTCGTCGAGGGAGCGTTGCAGAGGGCAATCGAGAACACCGAGGTAACGATTCACTCGGCGACGGTAGCCGTCGTCGGTCAAGGCAACATCGGCTCAGCCCTCACAAGAACGTTGATCCTTCTCGGCGCGCGGGTGTACGCAGCAGCGCGCAACCCCGTCCAGAGAGCCGCCGCCTACGTGGCCGGGGCAACCCCGCTGCCGCTCGAAGAACTGGGTGCCCTGGCGCCCAGCCTCGACATGCTCTTTTCGACCGTGCCGGCGCCGATCGTGCCACGGGGTCTCCTCGAGAGACTGCCCGGCGGATGTCTGGTGATGGATCTCGCAGCGCCTCCAGGTGGAGTCGACCTCGCCGCCGCAGAAGAGCTTGGATTAACGGCCGTGTGGGCGAGAGGGCTGGGGCGGCGCGCCCCGATCACAGTCGGGCGCAGCCAGTGGGCCGGAATCAGGAAGCGGATCGAAGAGATCGAGAGGAATCGCGCATGAAAGCGAACCTGGTGATCAAGAATGCGCACGTCGTCACCCATGCAGGGGAATGGCGCGGTGGGGTCGCATCGCTCGACGGCCGCATCGTCGCCGCTGGAGCCGATGACTCTCTGCCCGCCGGCGAACGTGTGATCGACGCCGGCGGCCGCACCCTCATGCCGGGTGTGATCGACCCCCACTGTCACCTCGGCGTCAACTATCCATACGACGAGGACATGCGAACCGAAACGGCGGCAGCCGCACGCGGCGGTCTGACCACAGTTCTGCTGTATATCCGCACCAAGGAGCCCTCGTACATTCCCTTCTACCGTGAGCGATCGAAGGCAGGCGCCGACAATGCCCACATCGATTTCGGCTTCCATTTCGGGATTCAGCGCGAAGAGCACATCCACGAGATCCCCGACATCGTCCGGGAAACAGGGATACGTTCCTTCAAGCTGTACTTCGGCTACGAACCCGACAACCCGATC
This sequence comes from Actinomycetota bacterium, assembly GCA_013817045.1. Lineage (GTDB taxonomy): Bacteria > Actinomycetota > CADDZG01 > CADDZG01 > WHSQ01 > JACDDL01. Next base: position 11,708 of record JACDDL010000015.1, read on the forward strand.
GGCATCGTTCCCGCCACGGATGGCTGGGTTTACGCAACGATGCGCGCAGCCGCCGCCGTCGACGGTGGCGTGGTGTCCGTTCATTGCGAGAACACCGGCATCGCCACCTGGCTGAAGGACGAGATCAAGGCCACCGGGCGTCAGGACCTGGCGGCGTATTCGGAGTCCCGGCCCCCATTCTGCGAGGTCGAGACGGTTTCCCGCATGATCTTTCTCGCCGAGCTCACGGGGTGCCCCCTTTACGTGGTGCACACCACGGCAAGCGAAAGCCCTGTTGTCGCGGAGGCGGCGCGCTCTCGGGGCGTGGATGTGACCATCGAGACCTGCCCCCACTACCTCACACGGACCGCGTACGACGACGACCTCGACATGAGCGCAAAGATCTCACCACCGCTGCGCGATAGGGCTGAGGTCGAGGGCTTGTGGCGCGGGATCTTCGACGGGAAGGTCCGCAGCCTCGGATCGGATCACGTGCCCTTCTTCCCCAAGGCAGGCAAGGACCTGTGGTCCGAGAAACCTGGCATCGTCTCGTTTCCGTGGGAGCTACCGCTGCTCCTGACTGAGGGGGTGCGCAAGAGAGGACTCCCGTTGACGAAGCTCGTGGCGATGAACTCGTTCACCCCGGCGCGCCGCTTCGGCCTCTACCCGCGCAAAGGATCGCTGCTGCCCGGATCAGATGCAGACCTTGTACTGGTCGATCTGGAAGAAGAGAGAGAGGTCGTCCACGACGGAAAGGGGACGTGCATCTACGAGGGCATGAAGTTGAGAGGCTGGCCGGTGCTGACGGTGTCCCGAGGCCGCGTCGTGTTCGAAGATGGAGTGGTGGATCCGGATTCTGCGGGCCACGCCAACTGCGTCACCCGTCCGGCGGACCGATCGTGAATGCACACGTCTCGAGCACTACTCTCATACAGCACCTCGACTTCATCCTCACGGTAGACGAGCACGACCGGGAGCTTCGCGATGGTGCGATCCTCATACAGGGCGATCGCATCCAGGCGGTGGGAACGACCGAAGAGGTCCTCGGAGGCCGCTCCCCCGCTTCCTTCGACGAGGTTGTCGACGGCAGGGGGTTGGGCGCCACACCGGGCTTCGTCGACACCCACGTGCATCTCTCAGAGACTTTGTCGCGCGCCGTCTTTCCCGACAATCTCGGGACACGAGCGTGGGTTTTCCATTGGGCGAAGCCCTTCTACGCCCACGTCAACGCCGAGGATGAACGCATCAGCGTTTTGGTCGGCACCGCTGAGATGCTTCGCTGCGGCACAACCTGCTTCTTGGACATGGGTGCTCAGAACGATCCTGGTGTCACCGCCACCGCTGCAGGAGAAATCGGGATCCGGGGCATCACCGGCCGTCATGCCGCCGACCGAAAGCCCGAGCGTCTCCCCCCGGGTTGGTCGGACGAGATGGTCGAGCATCACTTCTTCCGAGACTCAGAGGAGGCGCTCGAGGTCCTCGAAGATTGTGTGCGGAAATGGAACGGGTACGCCGGAGGGCGCATTCGCTGCTGGGTGAACATCGAGGGAAAGGAACCGTGCAGCCCCGAGCTGCACGTCGGCGCCCGCGCCCTTGCCGAGAGCCTTGGGGTCGGAACCACCTATCACATTGCATCGAGCATCGAAGAGGCGCATGTTTCTCAAAAGCGATATGGATGCTGGCCGGTCACACGCATCGCCGGATTGGATGGACTGGGCGCCAATCTGGTACTCGCACATGCAGTTGCTGCGACCGACGAAGAGGTGGTACTCCTGGCCGAGCACCGCACCTCAGTTGCTTTTTGTCCGTCGACTTCCCTCAAGCTGGCCAAGGGAGCGACCGCCATCGGCAAGTACCCGGAGATGCGGGCCGCCGGGGTGTGCGTCGGGCTTGGAACCGACGGAGTGGCCGCTGCGGGAAACATGAACCTGATGCGACAGCTGTATCTAGTGGCGGGTCTGTTCAAAGACGCTCGCATCGACCCCGAGATGTTGGGGGCGCACAGGGCCCTGAGGATGGCCACCATCGAAGGGGCGCGGGCTCTCGGGTGGGACGACGAGATCGGTTCACTCGAGCCCGGGAAGAAAGCCGACTTAGTGCTCTTCGATCTCGACCATTTCGAGTGGACGCCTTATCGGGATCCGGTGCAGGCGCTCGTCTGGTCGGTTAGCCCCGCATCCATCGCACAGACCTGGGTCGACGGCCGTCCCCTCTTCAAAGACGGCAGAGTCGTGACCCTCGATGAGTCTGCGTTGCATCTCGAAGCACGGGTTCGTGCTGCCGACATCGTTCGGCGAGCCGGTCTCGAAGCCGCCGACGTGCCGGTCACCACGACCCTGTACGAGTGAGCTTGGGCGCAGCAACGGAGGCTCCCGAGCCTGTGCGAATCGAATGTGTGGTCCTGCCGGGAGCCAAAGGAGCTTTCGATGTCGATATAGCAGGGGGCAGCATCCAATCGATCACGCCATCGCTCTCGGGCGACCCTGTGCGGCTTCTCCTGCCCGCTTTCGTAGATCTGCACATGCACGCCGACCGGGCTTACGCGCAGGGCCCCCGCGCGGCGAGGTCACTCGAAGATGCAGTCGAGCAGGTCGAGGCCGTGAAGCGAGCGGCGACCGAAGAGGACATCTTCGGGCGCGCCTGCAAACTCTTCCGGCGTGCCTCCGCGCACGGCACGACGGGGCTGCGCACCCATGTCGACATCGATCCGGTAGTGGGATGGAAGCCCTTGAACGCAGTTACCCGGGCGCGCCGGCAATTCGAAGAGGTGCTCGATGTTTCCATCGTCGCCTTCGCCACCGCTCACTTGGATCCGCGCTCGGCCGCCGGGCGCCGAACCGTAGCCGAGGCCGTAGCCGGCGGGGCCGACATGATAGGTACCGTGGTTCCGTTCCACGAGGACCCAATAGCCTCGTCGAACGCAATACTCGACCTCGCGGAGGAGCTGGGCGTCGATGCCGACTTTCATATCGACGAGAAAGGCGAATCTCAATTTCTGCTGGAGGAGCTCACCGATGCGTGTTTGTCGAGAAAAATGCACGGCCGGGTCACCGCAAGCCATTGTTGTGCGCTGGCGACAGCCCCGCCAGAGGATGCTGCACGCACCATCGCCAAGCTGGCGGAGGCCCGGATGACCGTGATTGCCCTGCCTGCCCTCAATCTGCATCTCCAGGACAGGGGAATCATCACGCCTCGGCGCCGGGGTATCGCTCCGGTGCGCGAGATGCTCGATGCCGGAGTGCCCGTGCGCTTCGGCAGTGACAACGTCATGGACGTCTTCTATCCCTATGGCGACGCCGACCCGCTCGAGGCTGCCTTCCTGGCCAGCATCACGGGGCATGTCGACGACGAGACCGCCCTGCTGCGGGGGGTCTGCAACGGACGCTCGCGGGTGGAAGAAGGCATGGTGGCGAATCTCGTAGTTGTCGAGGCGGCGTCATGGAATGAAGCAATCGCACGCAGACCACTACCGAGGACCGTGCTCCGGCGCGGCCGAAGAGTGACAGAGGAGGAGAACGATCAAAGATGACGGAGTTGATAAGAGGGCTGGCTTGGTTGGGGACGCGCACCGATCGATACGATGCCCTTCTGACCTTCTACCGGGACGGCGACGTCTATGAGCTCACCCAGGATCGGGGCCCTGAGGGCTGAGAAACCTCAGGAGGCCGCCCTTTGGCATGAATTCCCTCAATAGGGGGAGCCTTTTTGACGATAGATGAAGATGAAACGCCCCCCGGCCCCGCCCACTTTGCCCCCAAGGGCGACCCGAGCCCTCTCCCGGTACGGGGCCCGTATACGCCTTCGCCGGAGGCACCATTCCGCCCCGCCGCCCCATGCAGGCATCGACTACAGGGCGCTCGTCGAGCAGGTTCCCGCCATCACCTACATAGCCGGTGTGGGCGAGTCCGGAGAGTGGCGTTTCATCAGCCCACAGGTTTATCCGATCCTCGGCTTCACCCCCGAAGAGTTCACGACACGGCTGTGGATTGAGCAGCTGCATCCGGAAGACAGAGCCAGGTTGCTCAGGGAAGAGCAAGCCCTGCTTGGGAGCAGCGATGAAAAAAGACAGGTGACCGAATATCGCATGTTCGCTCGCGATGGACGAGTTGTCTGGATCAGTGATGAATATGTCCTCTTTTATAGTCCCGAAGGCGAGCCTCTCTACAGAGGGGTCTTGCTGGACATAACGGAGCGCAAAGAGATACAGCAGGCCGCAGCTCTGCAGGAGCAACGCTTCCGCTCGCTGGTGCAGGACATGTCCGACGTTATCGCCGTGTTCGACGCCGGCGCAACGATCAATTACATCAGCCCATCCGTACAGAGGGTCTTGGGGTTCCATCCAGAAGAGCAAATCGGCACGAGCAGTTTGGCGCTGGTCCATCCTGAGGACCTGGCCGGCATCCGTCGACTGCTGGCCACAGTTGCTAAGCGTCCAGGTGATACCAAGAGAACCGAGCTGCGCCTGCAGCACAAGGCTGGCGCCTGGCGCTGGATAGAGATGACCGTTACCAACTTGCTGCACGATCCCAGTGTTGGCGGCCTGGTCTCCAATTACCGTGACATTACGGACCGCAAGACCTTGGAGGACCAACTACGACATCGAGCTCTTCACGACCCATTGACCGGGCTGGCCAACCGAGCTTTGCTAGTAGATCGGCTGACTCACTCTCTGTCTCGCTCGAGGCGGCTCGATCAACGCCTTGCAGTTCTTTTCATCGACCTGGACGGCTTCAAGGACATCAACGATACCCTGGGCCACGCCGCCGGCGATGCCTTTCTCGTTCGAGCGGCGCAGCGCATGACGTCATGCCTGCGGTCCACCGACACCGCTGCCCGGGTGGGCGGCGACGAGTTCGTCGTCCTGCTGGAGGACGCCGCCGTCATCGGCGAAACGACTGCAATCGCCACCCGAATAATCGAGGCGATCCGGGCGCCTTTCGTCTGGGACAACAAGGAAACATTCACTCAGGCCAGCATCGGTATCGTCTTCAGCGGTTCGGATACCGACGCGGTGGAGGAACTGCTGCACAACGCGGACGCTGCGATGTACATGGCGAAGGCAAGCGGCAAGGGGCGCTACGAAGTCCACGGGCCCGAAGAGGCAAAACCTCGCTCCAAGAACCACGCAGACGCCGGCAGCCGCTAAGGGTTCAATGGGTGCCCCTCCCCGCTTGCCACGCCTCGCGAAGCTTCGTCTGCGTACGCGTCCGGAGAATGGCGCCTGAATAAAGGCGGCCTGTGAAGGGGATCAGTAAAGCGGTCGTAGCAACCGTAAGGGCGACGGATGCGGCGATCTCCCAAGCCGGCGCCTCCCCCAGTGTAATTCGGAGCGGCATCACGAGGGGTGCAGCCATGGGCACAAAGGTGCAGACGCGCGCGATGACCCCGTCGGGGTCCGACAGCGCTTGAAACGACAACATGAACGCTGCGACGAGCACGATCGTCATCGGTGACGCCGTGTTCTGCACCTCTTCCTGCCGAGAGGCAAGCGCGCCCGCGGCGGCGAAGAGCACCGCGTAAAGAGCAAACCCGAGCACGAACCACATGAGAACGATCGCCATCGTCCCGGCGGCTTGCGCCGGCAGCTCGACCGCCCCGGTCACCAGCGCAGCAATCAAGCCAATTGCCGACAGCAAGAGCAGCTGGCCGAGGGCAAGCAGCCCGATACCGAGGATCTTGCCTGCCATCAGCGGCGCCGGCCGCGTCTTGGCAAGCAGGACCTCGACCACGCGCGACGACTTCTCTTCGGCGACCCCCATCGCAATCCAATAGCCGTACGTGACCACCTGCAGGTAGAGCAGCAGCACGCCGACGGCGGCGATGGTTGTGAGCTCTCCCTCTCTGGGTTCGGGGGGATCGAGCGCACGGACCCCGACCGGTTGTGGGTCCAGGGCCGCCTCCAGCTCGTCCTGCGGCACCTGTTGCGTGCGGATCAGCCGCTGCACTCTGAGCCGGCGCTCTGCCGCCTGAACCGCCGCAACGAGCTCTTCGGGCGCCTCGGACTCGACCACGAACCGCCCGTCGATCAGAGCGGCCTCCACCTCTCCGGCCTTGACTGCGGCGGTCGCCTCGGCCTCGTCCGGGTACGAACGGGTCTCGATCGTCACAGGTCCGTCCTGCGGCAACCCTTCGAGCGCCTCCGCCAGTGGACGAGACGCCTCGCCCGCCACGCCCAGTCGCTGTTCGTCGTCGCCGCCGACCAGCTGAGGGACCAGCACGATCCCTAGGATGATGATGGCCGTGAACGCAGTCGAAATCAGGAACGCCTTGTCGTGCAGGCGTTGGGTTATCTCCCGACGCGTTATCAGGCCGATGGCCTGATAGTTACTCTGCCTCATACGCGACCGCCTCCCGGAACCGATCGGCCAATGAAGGTCGCTCGGTCGAAAAATGGCTCACGGGCCCGCCCGCGCGCGCAGCATCCAGCACCTGCTCGCCGTCGAGGGAGTCCTCGAGCCGCACCACGACCGAACCCACAGCCTTTGCCCGTACCGTGACCCCCCGCAGCGCTGCTGCCCCCTCCACCGCACCGTGGCTTCCCTCGATCCGGATCAAGCGCTCTCCCGTCGAGCGCAGATCATCCACAGTTCCCGAAGCGACGAGCCGCCCGTTGTTGATGATGGCGACGTCGTTGCAGATCCTCTCGACGAGCTCGAGCTGGTGGCTGGAGAAAATGACTGCGGCGCCTCCCGCCACCTCATCTTTCAGCACGTCGCTCATGAGATCGACGCCCACCGGATCGAGGCCCGAGAAGGGCTCGTCCAGAACCAGCAAATCGGGGTTGTGCACCAGCGCCACCGCGAGTTGAACACGCTGTTGATTGCCGAGTGACAGCGTCTCGACCCTGTCGTTAGCGCGCTCCTGCAGTCCAAAGCGTTCGATCCACAGATTCGCGCTCGAGAGTGCAGCACCGGCGTCCAGCCCGCTGAGCCGGGCAACGTAGATCAATTGCTCGAGCGCACGCATCTTGGGATAGAGGCCGCGCTCTTCCGGCATGTAGCCGACTCGACGGCGAACTTCTGCGTCTAGAGCGCGGCCCTCTCACAGGACGTCGCCGTTGTCCGGTTCCTGCAAGCCCAGGACGATGCGCATGACAGTGGTCTTGCCTGCACCGTTGGGCCCGACGAAGCCGACCATGCGCCCCTTGGGCACACACAAAGAGAGCCCCTCGAGGGCAACGACGTCGCCGTAGCGGCGGGACACTTCTATGAGCTCGAGCAACCTCGGACCCTCCAATCGAAACGGTTGTGATGAGCGTGCACCTGCTTCCCCGCAACTGCAACGGGCCCCACCATCCCGATCCGCGATTACGTCGAGGTGACACGTTAGCCTACTCTTTGTACCAGCTCCGCCTCAGGGCGCCGGCGGGCCAGCGCACCGGCACCTTCGCTCCGATCGTTATGTTCGCGACAGGTGCGAGATTGTTTGCTTGCGCTCCTGGTAGTGAGCCGCCATCCTGCCGTTTGCGTCCTTGGTAGCCCGGAGCGATTCGGCAAACGAAGCCGCCACTGCGCCGGGCAACACTCCAAGCAAGTGGTCGTCGCTCACCTCGGTGAAGGTACGCATTCCTATGCACCCCAGCGACAGCTCCGGACGAAGACTCTCCAGCGCGAGAGGAAGGGCTGCACACGCCGGGCGCCCCAGGACACCGGTAGACGAGTCCGACCAGGCCACGTTGCCGCCGGCTTCGCCGAAGAGCATCGCCTGCGCCGGCGACAACCACACCAGAACGACGTCCGGTTCAAGGGGACAATCACGCAGCGGTCCGTAGACGATTCCAGCGCGGTCCTCGGCAACGGACGGGATGTTCGCCGGCTCTTCGGGGGTCAGATAGGACGAGCCGACCATCATCTCCACACTCTCGGTGAGGGATTCGCGGAGGTCGATCGAGCTAAAGCCCATCACCATGGCTCCCACGGCGCAATTTCCGTGGCTCCGCGCAGGCGCAAAGAAGACGCCGGTCTCGGCTGAGCGCCAGAAGCTGCACGCAGATGGTGCTTCTCCGGTGAATTCCTTGACTGCGTCGGGAGGCCGATCGACAAACGCAAGGGCTATCGCCGGGGACTGCAACCCCAGCAAATCTTCGAGTCTATCGGCGGTGCCCTTCAAGTCCATGTGATTCCCCTTCTGTATGGTCACGTCGGTGCGGGTCACCGAGGGAGTGAGCCGCCTCGAGGCCGGTCCAGGTCCATTATGAGGTGCGGTGCTTGCTTGCACCCCGGAGGCTGCGCCCTTCGATTGGGGGCCGAGGGCGAAGCCTGACTGCTTTAGGGTTTGTCCTCCTGTATGGGTCGCGATCAGGGCGGGATGAGCCGGCGAGGAGAAGAACTTGCGAGCTCCGGAAAGCAACTCTCAAATGCCTCCCGCTCCCACATTCGGGGAGGCGCTTCGACGATCCTTGCGCAAACGCTGCCCGCGTTGTGGCGGATCGGGCATCTTTGCCGGTTACTTTCGACTGCGCGAGCGATGTCCAACCTGTGGCCATCGCTTCGAGCGAGAACAGGGCTACTGGACCGGTGCAATGATCGTGAATATCGCGGTTTGCGAGCTCTGGTTCGTCGTCCTGTTCGGGTTGATTGTGCTCCCGACCTTTCCGGACGTCCCGTGGCGGCTGCTTCTCGCGGTCGGACTCCTTACAAACGGGCTGCTCCCGGTGGTTTTCTATCCCTGGTCAAAGACGTTCTGGATGGCCCTGGAGCTTCTCTTCCATTGGGATCCAGAAGACGACGATCCATGAGGCCGCTCAGGTCACCCACGGACACGCTCTCCGGTCTGCTTGCGGAACTGCCATGTGCCCAGCGCCAGACAAACTACCCCGGCCAACGCGAGAACAGCGAGTGACGCCGCAACTCGAGGCTCCCACCCGTCCAGCACCAGCGTGCGCATCGCCTCGATTGCATAGGTGAGCGGATTCAGGCGGGCTACGACTTCCATCCACGCCGGCATGGCGCCCAGCGGGACGAACGCATTGCTCATGAACAACAGAGGCAACGATACGAAGCCGGCTACGGCAAAGAACGTGCCGTGTTGCGGCACGGCATACGCGAGTGCCGAAAAGGCCGCCGTGACCGACATCGTGAGCAGGGCAGCCGTCAGAAGGATCACCAGAAGTCCCAGCGGCCCGGTGGCAATCCGCACGCCGAGGACGAGCGCAACGGACACCACGAGCAGGATCTGAGCCGATTGTTGGACGACCTGGAACACAAACCGGCTAACGATTACCGAGCTCCGGGCGATAGGCATGCTCATGAGCCGGTCCAGATAGCCGGTCTCCTTGTCCCAAAGGAGCGGCATGGCGCCGCTGACACCATTGCCCACAATCGTAAAGGTGACTATGCCTGCGAGCATGAAACCGATGTAATCGTCCGTGCCGATAACCTCCGTGTCGATGGCCCGTTCGACGCCTGCCCCGAAGAAAACGAGCCAGATTGCGGGCTGGGCCAGGCTGAACACGAGATTCAACCGTTCGCGGAGCAACTCGATCCACCACCGACGGGCGAGGGCAAGCACCTCCTGGGCGTAGCGCCTGCGGGCGCCTCCCGCCGAGTCAGCACTATCCGCACGCGCACTCTTCCTTGCATCCAACTGCTCGATGGTCACGACGCCACACCCGCCTCCCTCAGCTCGCGGCCTGTGTGAAGCAGGAACACATCGTCGAGCGACGGCTGGCTATAGCTCACTCTCTCGAGCCCGATTCCATGCTCGAGTCCGATCCGCATCACCGCCGGCAGCGCGACCGCCGCGTCCTCCACGAAAATGTGCAGGTCGCCCATGTCGCCGGCGACGATTTTCTTCACCCAACGCTCGGTTTCGATAACTTGGCGCAAACGCTCCGGTTCGCGCGTGGCCACCTCGACCACGTCGGCCCCGACTGCTCTCTTTAGCTCCGACGGTGACCCTTGGACGACAACGCGTCCATTGTCGATGATTGCGACCTTGTTGCACAGACGATCCGCCTCGTCGAGGTAATTTGTCGCGAGCAGGATGGTTGCCCCGCCCAGGCGCCGGTCGCCTACGAACTCCCACACATTGTGACGAGACTGAACGTCGAGGCCGAGGCTTGGCTCGTCGAGAACGAGGACCTCGGGAGAGTGCAGCAGGCCGCACGCAAGATCCAACCGCTTTTGCATCCCTCCCGAGTAGGTCGTCCAACGCCGGTCGGCATGGGGCAGCATTCCCACGGCATCAAGGGCCGCCTTTGCCAGGAGGGGAATCTCCCGGCGCGGCAGATGATAGAGGGCCGCCTCGATCTCCACGCACTCCCGGCCGGTCAGCAACCCGCGGTACGCAACCCTTTGCATCACGTAGCCGATGCGCCGTCGAACCTCGCTCGGCTGCGCCGAGACGTCGAACCCGCAGACGCGTGCGGTCCCTGAGTCGGGCGCGAGCAAGGTCGTCAGCATGCGGATCGTAGTTGTCTTGCCCGCTCCGTTGGGGCCCAGGAGTCCGAACACGTCGCCGCGCTCAACCGTCAGGTCCAACCCCTCGATGGCGACATGTTCACCGAAAGACTTTCGGAGCCCGGCGGTCTCGATCGCCGGGCTCATCACGGAGCTTCCGCCGGGCCGCTTACGGGATTCAAGTCGATTGCCATGACCCGACGGTACGCCACCTTCTGCGGGTGACGCGCCGCCCTATCGCCGAGCCCGCCGCCCGCGCCCGGCGCCCTACAGCGGAAACGCCGACCCTCACCCGGGGAGCGGGTCCCGTAAACGCCTGGGGAGGTACACCGCGCCCGGGCCGCCGGCGGCCGCGATGTCCTGGGGGTTAAGGGTTTGGCAGCGCTTCAATGAAAGGCAGCCGCACCCGATGCACGAGTCGAGTCCATCCCGAAGGGCTACAAGGGCCTCTATCTGTTCGTCGAGACGCTCACGCCAGAGTCGCGAGATACGCGACCAATCCGCGCGGGTTGGGGTGCGGGACTCAGGCAGTTCGGCCAGCACCTCTCTAACCTCCTCGAGAGCGAGGCCGACCTGGCGGGCAGCGCGGATGAATGCGAGACGACGTAAGACGATCCTCCCATAGCGCCGCTGCCCTCCGTCGGTTCGTTGAGCAGTGATCAGCCCCTCGCGCTCGTAGAAACGCAGCGCTGAGGGCGCAAATCCGCTGCGTCGCGCCACTTCGCTGACCGTCAGGGCTTCCTCCAGCATGCGCTTCCTGCTTTTTCACTATCCGCTTGACTTAAACCTTACTTTAACTTTTACCATGGAGCCGACGCCACAACAAAGGAGTTTGAATGTCCATCGCACTCGTTACAGGCGCCTCTCGCGGACTCGGCAAGGCGCTGGCCGAAGAGCTGGGCCGCCGCAGATGGCAGCTCATCGTCGACGCCAGAAACGGCACGGTCCTACAGGACGCATCACAGAGGTTCGGAGATTCACATCAGATCACGGCTCTCGCGGGTGATGTGAGCGACCCAACGCATCGAGGCGAAATGGTGCAAGCGGTGCGCCGGGTAGGGCGACTCGATCTGCTGGTCAATAACGCGAGCACACTTGGACCGATCCCTCGGCCGGACCTGGGCGCCTATCCGCTCGACGAGCTCGAGCGCGTCATCCAGATCAACACCATTGCGCCACTCGGGCTGATCCAGGCCCTGCTGCCAGAGCTCACATCCAGCGCCGGATCGATCATCAACGTGAGCTCCGATGCCGCCGTAGAGCCATACGCAGGCTGGGGCGGTTACGGGTCGTCGAAAGCCGCCCTCGATCAACTGAGCGCGGTGATGGCGGAGGAGCAGCCGGCCGTTCGCATCTATTCCTTCGATCCGGGTGACATGCGCACCGAGATGCAACAACGGGCCTTCCCGGACGAGGACATCTCCGACCGAGCCGAGCCGGAGTCGGTTGTCCCGTCGTTGCTCCGCCTCGTGGACGAACGCCCTCCGAGCGGAAGGTATCGCGCCGGCGACCTCCGCCCACGCGCGACGGATAGCCGCTCGTGAGCACCCTGGTAACCCAAGCCCCCAAAGCAGCCCTCAGCCGGCCGCGTGGCCCGGATGCGACCGAACCACCCGAAGCAAGGGGCCTGCGGCGCGATCAAGTTCGCATGCTGGTGGCCCGGCCACATGCACTAGAGCACGCGCTTTTCCACCATCTCAGCGACATTCTTGCTCCGGGAGATCTGGTGGTGTTCAACACCTCGGCCACGCGTGCTGCGGCTGTCGACGGTATCCGAGCCGGCGGCGAGAAGATCGTGGTCCACTTCTCAACCCCCGGCGACGACGGCGCGTGGATCGTCGAACTGCGAGCGCGTGACGGGTCCGGTCCCTTCGGGGACGCGTGCGCGGGCGAAACGATCCGCCTGCCGGCACGATCCACGATGCAAATCGTGGCCTCTCATCCCGATCCCTCCCTGGGAAGGGGCAGTCGGTTGTGGCTGTCGCAGTTAGAGGTCTCAGGCTCTGTCGAGACTTGGCTGACACGGCACGGCCGCCCGATCACCTACGGCTACCTGCGTGGTCGATGGCCGCTGGCCGACTATCAGACAGTCTTTGCTCGAGAGGCTGCCAGCGCGGAGATGCCGAGTGCAGCACGTCCTTTCACGCGCAGATTGGTGACGGAGATGGTCACCCGTGGAATCAACTTCGCGCCGATCGTGCTGCACTGTGGCGTTTCCTCGCTCGAGGCCGGCGAGCCGCCCCAAGCGGAGAGGTTTCGAGTCCCTCCTGCGACTGCGTGGCTGGTGAACGCGACCCGCAAGGCGGGCGGTCGTGTGGTCGCAGTGGGGACAACGGTCACACGCGCCATCGAGACCGTCGCAAACTCAGACGGCGGCGTCTCGTCGGGTCAGGGTTGGACAAACCTGGTCCTGGGACCCGAGCGTCCGGCTCGAGCCGTCGATGCTCTCATCACAGGATGGCATCCGCCGGGAGCGTCGCATCTCCTGCTGCTCGAAGCGGTTGCGGGGGCCGAGCTGGTCCAGGATGCGTACGACGCCGCCGTTACGTCCGGCTATCTGTGGCACGAGTTCGGCGACAGCTGCCTGCTACTCCCCCCTCGCAGGTCCCTGCGGCAAGGAGCGCCTCGGGCGCTTCCAGCGACGTTCCCCGAGTAGCCACTGCTCGGTCGGCTCCATGCCGATCTTCGACGCCACCCGGCCTGAGGCGGCGTGGGCTGGGTGAATATGCGCCACGATCTCCTGGACACCACACTCGAACAGCCACGTGAGCAGAGCCTCAGCAGACTCCGAGGCATATCCCTGCCCCTGGTGCGCCACACCCACGATCCATGCCACGTCGGCGATGAGGCGCCCATCATCGGTGGCCACCGTGGCCTGGACCGTGCCCAGCGCCCGGGCATCTTCCAGGCGGAGAATGACCCAGTTGAGCCATCGTTCTGTTCCATCGGGCGATACCCGCCTCGACCATCTCTCATACCGTTGTCGAAGCTCCTCGAGGCCGACGGCTTCGCCGCCCGTGAAGTGGTAGAGACGGACATCGTCAAGAACGGCCACAAGCTCATCTGCGTGATGAGGCTGAAGCGGAACGAGTTCGAGGCGCGCGGTCTCGAGCAACCGGTTCCAACTCTCATCTGAACCTGCCATTGTCTCCCTCCCTCGCTGTCAAGGCCGCTCGGTAGTCCAGCAGTACCAGAAGGAGCGGAATGTCTCATCGCTGATGCTCATCACTGAAATGGACAATTGATGATTCGGCAGCCACCAGCTCCGGTTGGGTGGTGGTAGAATAGTGACCACTATGGCCACAAGCATGGGAATTAGACAGCTCCGTGACACCCTCACTTCGACGATCCGACGGGTTCAGAGGGGCGAGACGATTGAGGTCACACACCACGGCGCCCCCGTCGCCGTGCTCACCCCGGTTCCGAGCGACCGCATCGATCGCCTCGTCGCAGTTGGTGACGTGACGCTGGGCGAGCCCCTGACGCAAGCGCCCCGGCGGTTCCCCGTGACGGGCGAGCTGACGGCGAGCCAGGCGATCGAGGATGACCGCGATAAGCGCTGAGCGTCCGCTCCTCTACGCGGACGCCTCTGCCCTAGTGAAGCTCGTCATCGAAGAACCCGAGAGTGCGGCGCTCGAGCGTCATCTCACAGGCGGGCCTGTGCTCGCGACGAGCCGCATTGCGCTCATCGAGGTGACGCGCGCGACCGGCGTCGCGAACTCAGCCCCAGAAGTGCAGGAAGAGGCGGCACGGCTGCTCGCCTCGTGCATGCTCGTCGATGTTACCGATGCACTGTTGCGCGCCGCCGCCGGCCTCGCGTCGCGCGCCGTCAGGACGCTCGATGCCATCCACCTTGCCAGCGCGCTGAGGGTCGAGCCGGATGGGCTAGTTGCCTACGACCGACGCCTCCTCGAAGCGGCGTCCGCACGCGGTCTCAGCGTCTCGAGCCCGGGCGGAGCATGAGCCGGTCTAATTACGGAGGGCCTCCCAGCCCGGCACGGTGAAAACCCCTATCAGGAGGGTGAGCGGTGCCGGAGCCAGGCAAAGCACCACACCGCCAAGAAGACGGCCCCCCGGCTGCCGCCACCCCGGAATCAGGGCGCGGTCCATCAAGCGGCGCGGCCGTCCTCCTCGGAAATCGCGGGATCGGGCCAGCAGATGCAATCGTCCCAGTAGATGTAGGGCACCGACGGCAGGGGATCGTTGTCCACGAGGAACTCCTGCAGCTCGCTCAGATGATCCGTGTTGAAGTAGTCGGCCCGGGCATCGAGAAGCTCTTGCCAGACAGCCTCGCTCTCCGCCCCTGGTTCGTCCGGTGTCTCCCAGAAGCGCACCCGTTGCCCATTGCCGTGCGCTATCTCCACGATTGTCTGCAGTTTCCGGCGCTCCATCTCGGGCATCGGGCCGGCCCCCGTCCACGTGAAGTGCTCCGTCCAATTGTCACTGATGACCG
>JACDDL010000319.1 GCA_013817045.1 Actinomycetota bacterium
GTCCGAGAGAAACCACTCGCCTCGCTCCCACGCGCTCCACGACGCGCGCCGACGCTGGAGCCCCGACCATCATGGTGAGAGCAAAGGGCAGCATCCTCACGCCCGCCTCCAGAGGCGAGTAGGCGCGCACGATCTGCAGATATTGGGTCATCAGGAAGAAAGTGCCGAACATCACCAGGAACACGACGGCGATGGCTCCACTCGCGGCCGAGAAACGGGGGTCTTTGAAGAAGGTGAGGTCCAACATCGGGTGCTCACTGCGCAGCTCCCAGATGCCAAAGACGACCAAGGACACCGCCGCGACCGCGAACGAGCTCACCACCAGAGGGTCGGTCCATCCGAGGTTCGGCCCTTCGATGATCGCGTAGAGAAGTGCCCCGAATCCCACGATCGACAGGCCCGCTCCCATGGGATCGAGCTCGGACCGTTGCGGATCACGCGACCTCGGTACGAGCCAGCGTCCCGCGACGAGGGCGACGACGACGACGGGGATGTTCAGCAGGAAGACCGATCCCCAATAGAAATGGTCCAGCAACCAGCCTCCCGCGATCGGCCCGATCGCAGCCCCCACGCCGGCGAAGCCCGCCCAGATGGCGATGGCTCGCCCCCGGCGTTCAGGAGGGAATACCGACACGAGGATCGACAACGTCGCCGGCATCACGAACGCCGACGCAAGACCCATGACCGCGCGGGTCGCGATGAGGTGGTTGGGCGACGTAGCGAATGCAGACGCGAGCGACGCTCCTCCGAATATGACCAGGCCGACGATCAGCGCGCCTTTGCGACCGAAGCGGTCGCCCAACGCTCCCGCAGTCAGCAACAATCCGGCGAACACGAGCGCGTAGGAATCGACCATCCACTGGAGTTGGGCCGAGCTCGCACCGAGCTCCCGGATCAGGGTCGGCAAGGCAACGTTCAAGACCGTGTTGCCGAGCACCACCATGACGAGGCTCAGACAAAGGACCGAGAGCGTCCACCACGGGTTCACCGCTATCTCTCGCCCCTTCATGCGGTCCGCTCCCTCACCGGCCGCGTATCGAGATTCCTAGGTGACGGAGCTGAGAGCTTCAAGGCCGCCGCGGCCACCTCACGACCCAGCATCCTGAGCTGCAGCTCCAGTTCCTCGGAGCGCGGCCGCCCGTCCAGATCGAACGCCCGCCACGCTTGGGCCACCGGCACCACCAGCGGCACCGTCCACCCCCTCAGCGCCCGGACCACGAACTCCATCGTGTTGATCGCCTGAAGACCCTGAGATCCCCCGCCCGCGCTGATCAGACCAACGGTCTTATCCGTGAGATAGGCGGGCTCTTCATCCGACAAGAGCTCGAGCCAATCGAGAGCGTTCTTGAACGAGCCGCTGACCGTTCCGTGATAGAGGGGGCTGCTCCAGATCAGTCCCTGGGCGTCGCTCACCGCCCGCGCCAGCCGGGCGGCTGCCTCCGGCGGCTCTCCCCGACCGGGGGCAAACGCCGGAAGATCTAGCTCCCGCACGTCGATGAGCTCTGTCCCGGCCCCCGATTCGGCGGCTCCGTCGAGGGCGACCCGCAACGCCGCCAGACTCCCGGACCGCGATCGCAGCGAACCGCCGATCCCGACGGTACTGAGTGTCTCCCGCTCCCCTCGCATCTAGGTGCTCCTTCCCAGGCATCCGAGATGGGTACTGCTTAGGGTGGCAACTATTTGGTCCCTAACTATATTCCCGCGCGAGAAAAATCTCAAACGCGACTGGGGCTAGGCCGGAACCTGCACCGGAGGAGCCGACCCCACGGGATCCCTCGACTCACCGCCGAGGTGTGTCTGCAGCTTGCCCAGCAGGCGGACCAAGCTCTCTTTGTCCCGGGCAGACAGGACCGACATCATCTCGGCCTGGGCCGGGAACAGATCATCGCAGACCTGCTCTAGGAGAGAGAGAGCCTGTTCGGTGATCTCGATCAGGAGCATGCGGCGGTCCTTGGGATGGGGGATCCGCCGCACGAGGCCCTGCTTCTGGAGGGTGTCGAGCAACCCTGTGACGGTCCCGCGCGTCACCAATTGGCGCTCACCGATCTCGTATGGGCACAGGGGTTCGCCGGCTCCTTCCAGGATCATGAGAACGTTGAAGCCGGGGCCGGTCAGACCGTGCTGGCGGAAGCGGCGGGCGAGCTCGGCGGTCACGAGGCCCTGCGTCCGCAGCAGATTGACAACGCACTCAGTCGCCAGCTTGTCGGCGCCGGGATAGCGGCGGGCGTAGTCTTCCTCCACCCTCAGCGGCACCTCGACCGGCATGCGACCCCTCCAATCCCCAAAATTAGTTAGGTCCCATAGTACCTACGCCCAGGCTATCGCGGGCAGGCTGCCAAACTTTCGCCCGGGCCACCGGAACTCTTCCCTTCTCCTTCGGCTCCTGTGGGTGCCGGTAACTCGATTTTCGTCACGCCGCCCGCTCATACTCGTGAATCAGCCCACCCAGAACATCAGTCCTCAGCACTCGCCCGGATGCTTCATCAGGAAGCAGCGGTCGGTTCGAAGGAGCAGGAGCTTCCATGTCTAAGGCGCGATGGGGCCGACGACGGTTGTAATGGTCTACAAAGATACGGAGGGTGGACTCGAGATCACCTCGTCCAAAGATGAGGATGCG
>JACDDL010000114.1 GCA_013817045.1 Actinomycetota bacterium
CCGCGCTCTCGGCTATTCCGGGTGCGGCCCCCAGAAAGAACACGGGCCACCCACGCGACGCGGCCAGTTCCAGAAGGCGGGGACCGAAGAAGTTGCCGTTCAGATCTGCGGGGAACCTGGAGCCCTGAAGGCGCGCGGCCAGCATGATCCCCTTGCCGTCGTTGAGAACCAGGCCGGCGCTGTTCAGCACGGCCCGGTAGGAGGGGTCCTCGGCCGCCAGGTTGAGCGTGTGCGCGTTCACATGAACCACCGACGCCGGCGTCCCTTTCTCGTAGAGTCGCTCGATCTCGGACAAGGCCGCCGCCGGGTCGAGCCGGGCGACCCTTACACCCAGTACCTGGAGAGCCGGAGGAGAGTCCACGACGGGAGTATGCCTCTTTTAGTGGATAGACTGCCCGACGGCGGCCGACCCTTCCTTTGGTTTGCGCGCTCCGGAGGCGCAGATACGCCACGTCGAAGGCCGAGTGCAGGAGAATCACGACCGTGACCGACACACCCCGTGTAGTGATCATCGGCGCAGGACCATGTGGGCTGGCCTGCGGCCGGGAGCTGTCCGCTCTCGGACACGACAACTGGACCATTCTCGAACGGTCCTCCATAGCCGGCGGCCTCGCTTCTTCGATCTTCGATCCGCAGGGCTTCACCTGGGATCACGGAGGTCACGTCGTTTTCAGCCACTACGGCGAGTTCGACCGGCTTCTGGCAGAGATCATGGGCGACGACGTGCTCCACCACGACCGCTCCTCCTACGTCCGGTTCGACGATCGCTGGGTCCCCTACCCGTTTCAGAACAACCTCCGGCACCTTCCGCCGGAGGTGGCGCACGAATGTGTGCTCGGACTGATCGAGGCCCAGGGCGGCGATCCGAGCATGGACTTCGCCAAATGGATGAGGGTCACGTTCGGCGAGGGCATCACGAGGCATTTCATGGAGCCCTACAACTTCAAGGTATGGGCGACGCCGTCAGAGCGGATGGCGTCCAACTGGATCGCCGAGCGAGTCAGCGTCGTGGATTACCGGAGGGCCCTGCGCAACCTCATCCTGAACGAAGACGAAATCTCATGGGGCCCCAACAACACCTTTGTGTTCCCTGCGACCGGCGGGACCGGCGAGATCTACAGGCGGCTCGCCCTGAAGCTGCGAGACCACATTCACTTCGGGTGTGACGTGGTGGAGGTGGATCCGGTGGCCGGGCAGCTTCGGCTGGCCGACGGGCGCATGGAGCCCTACGGCACGCTGGTTTCCACGATGCCCATCGACACGCTCGTGAAAAGATTGCAGGGATGCCCGGACAGGGTGCGGGCGGCGGCCGGCGACCTCGAGCACAACGGCGTCTACATGGTGGGCATCGGTTACGCCACTCCCCTCGAGGACGACAAGTCGTGGATGTACTTTCCGCAGCGGCACGCACCCTTCTATCGGGCGACGAACTTCGCCAAGTACTCCCCGGCCAACGTCCCCGGAGGCGAGGTGGATCGGTACTGCTCCTACATGACCGAGACCTCTTACTCGCCCCACAAGCCGGAGCCGCGCGCCGGCCTCGAGGACCGGGTCGAAGCAGGACTCCGTGCGAGCGGAGTGATCGGGGGCCGCCCCGAGGTGGCCTCCGCCCATCTCGTCGACATTCCCTACGCCTACCCGGTGCCGACCCTCAAGCGGGACGGTGCGCTGAACACGGTTCAGCCGTGGTTGATGGAGCACGACATCCTCTCGCGCGGCCGCTTCGGCGCATGGCGCTACGAGATGGCCAACATGGACCACTCGGTGAAGATGGGTGTCGACGCGGCGCGCCGGATCGTAGATCGCACCCCCGAAGAGCTTTGGTCGCTCTGAGGCGGACCGCCGGGACAGCGCTCGTGATCCTCGCCGTTGCCGGAGCCGGCTGCACGGGCTCCGGCGCGCCCGACCAGGGCGCCGGAGCCCAGACCCGGTCCGCCTCGTCCCAGGCCAACGATGGGGCGTCCCTCACCACTCGTGAGGGGGGCACAGAGCGGTTGACCCGGCGCGCTAAAGGGAGCGCCTGGTTCCAAGCGGCCTGTTCTGTTCCCGAAGCGCGCCTCAGGCGAATCGAACGCGGGATCTTTCCAGGGCGCGGCCCAGATTTGGTCTTGGCGCCCAGGGCGCCCAACTACGTCGCCACCTTCGGGACCACTTCGCACTCCGGGCCGTGGGACTACCTTCAGAAGGTGCCTCTCGTCTTCTACGGTCCCGGTTTCATCAAGTCGCAGGGCGGCCTCCGGTTGGAGCGCGAGGTCACGGTCGCGGATCTGGCTCCGACGCTCGCCGAGCTTCTCGACGTCCCCTGGCCCGACGACCGCTGGGGCAAGCCCGTCACCGAAGCGCTCGTGCCGGCCGAGCAGCGCCCCGTCCCCCCAAGGCTCATCGTGACGGTCGTGTGGGACGGAGGAGGCTGGAACGTCCTCGACAGGTGGCCGGACAGCTGGCCGTTTCTCCGGCAGGTCATGGCCCGGGGCACCTCCGTGGAGGGTGCGATCGTCGGCTCCTCGCCGTCTGTGACCCCGGCCATACACGCGAACATCGGAACCGGGACGCTGCCGGATCAGCATGGGATAGCCGACATACCCATACGCGCCGAGGGGACCGTCGCCGACTCGTTCCGCGACACATCCGGCGAGTTGATGAAGGTTCCTACGCTCGCCGATCTCTACGATCCGATGACCGCGAACAAGGCGAAGGTTGCGCTGCTGGCGACCAAGTCATGGCATCTCGGCATGATCGGCCGGGGCAGCGCCTGGAACCCCGGCGAGACCGACGGCCCCTCACCCTCCGGTGACTCCGGTGACTCCGGCGACTCCGGTAGCTCCGGCGACTCCGGTAGCTCCGGCGACTCCGGCGACTCCGGCGACAAGGACATCGCCGTCATCGCCGAGGGGCCGGGCGAAAGGATCTTCACCAACCCCGACCTCTACGGTTTGCCTGAATACCTGCGCCACGTCCCCGGCCTGGCCCAGGACATACACACCACCGATATCGGCGACGGGCTCTTGGATTCCGCATGGATGGGGCACGACGTTCTCCAAGACCCGTCTCTGCTTCACTTCACTCCGGCGTGGGCCCTGTACCAGACCCGCCTGCTCGAATCCCTCGTGGACCGCGAGGGTTTGGGCGACGACGAGGTTCCCGACCTGCTCTTCACCAACTACAAGTCGATCGACGAGGTGGGCCATCGCTACAACATGGTGAATCCGGAGATGAAGGCCATCGTCGGCTACTCGGACCAGGGGCTCGAGGAGCTCACCGGCCGGCTCGACGACGAGGTCGGCCGGGGGCGCTGGGTCCTGGCCTTCACGGCCGATCACGGCCAAGCGCCGGCGGCCGAGGTGGTCGGAGCATGGCCGATCCACATCGTGACGCTGGTGGATGGGCTCGCCGAGCGGTTCGGCGTCGAGTCCGGTGACTTGATCGAGGCGCAACGCCCGACGGGTTTGTGGCTGGACCGTTCGCTCATGGGAGCAAGCGGCATCACCCTGGAGGAGATGGCGGACTGGCTCACTGCTTACACCCTCGAGGAGAACATCCCCGAGGGGACGACCCCTCCCGAGCAGTACGAATCCCGCCTCCGGGAGAAGATCTTCGAGGCCGTCTTTCCGAGCCGCTGGCTTCCCGACATCTTGGAATGCGCGGCGAAGGGTGCCCGATGACCGCCCCGAACCTCCTCTTCCTGGCCATCGACTCCCTGCGCGCCGACGCAATCCTCGGCGACCACATCCCCACGCCGAACATCGACGCTCTCGCCCGCTCGGGCGCCAGCTTCCTACAGTGCGTATCGACCTCGACGACGACCACGCCCTCGTTCTCCTCCATCCTGACGGGGTGCTATCCGCCCAAGCACGGGGTGAGGGGCCTGCAGGGCTATTCCCTGTCGCCGGCGCTCGAGACCATGGCGGAGACCTTCGACCGGGGCGGCTACCACACCCATGCCGAGGTGACCGGACCGCTCCTGCCCGAAACGGGGATCCTGCGGGGGTTCAAGGACGCCCGCCACCGTCAGGCCTACCGGGTGCCCTTCTTCAACTGGCGGGAGCCCACTCTCGAGAGACTGGCTTCGCTCGAGTCGCCGTGGTTCATGCTCCTCCACATCTGGGAGGTCCACCGTCCCTATCGGTCGCCCCCCGACTTCAAGAAGCGCTATGACAAGGGCGGCTATGAAGCGGCGGTGGCCGCCACGGACGGTTGGCTCGAGCCCCTATTCGACGCCCTTCCCGCCGACACGATCGTGGCCGTCACCGGAGACCACGGCGAGGAGTATCCCGGATCGCGCCTCGAACGGGGAATCAACAGGGCAGTGCGCGAGACGCGCCGGAGGCTCAGGGTGAGCCACTGGGCGCCGGGCCTCGACAAGAGGATGGGACGGGACGCACTCGGGCACGGCTTCGGGCTCAACGAGCCCCAGGTGCGGGTACCCCTTGTGATCTCCCGGACGGGCATCGAGGCGCGGACCGTGCCGGAGCAGGTCCGCCATGTCGATCTGTTGCCCACCTTCGCCGATCTCTGCGGGATCGAGCCGCCTGAGGGCATCGACGGCCGCAGCCTGGTGCCCGCCATGCGAGGCGACCCACTGCCCGAGGAACCGGCCTACATGGAAGCGGTCGGGGTCAAGCTGGGCGGCGAGCACATCGTGGGCGCCCGCACGCCCGCGTGGAAGCTGCTGAAGCCGTCCTCGGGAGGGGCCTCCCTCTATCGGTTGGACGGTCTTACGGGTCCGGACGAGAAGCACAACGTCCTGAGTGCCAATCCGGGCCCGGCCGGTGAGCTCGAAAGCTTCATCGAGCAAGTCGCTGCATCCGAGGTCGCTGCAACGACGTCCGGGATGACCGACGCCGAGGAGGCCGTCGTCGAGCAACACCTGCGCGACCTCGGCTACCTGTAACCGTGGGTGGAGACGCCGGGCCGGTCCCGCCCTTCTTCATCGTCGGGTCGGCGCGCTCGGGCACCACCCTCCTGCGCCTGCTGCTGAACGCGCATCCCGAGGTGGCGATACCCCCCGAGTCGCGCTTCATCACCGAGATGTGGCAGGACAAGCCCCGGGTCGAGGTAGAACCGGTGCTCGACGCCCTTGCGCGACACGACCGCTTCCGGCTGTGGGAGCTGCCGATCGAGGAGGTGCGCGCCGAGCTGGACGGCCGGGCCGCCGGCCGAACTGCCCCCTACACAGAGGTGATGGAGGCCCCCTATCGGGCTTGGGCGCGCCGGCGCGACAAGCCGCTCTGGGGGGACAAGACCCCGCGCTACGTCGAGAACATCCCCCTGCTGAGCAGGCTGTGGCCGCGGGCCCGCTTCGTCCATCTGGTGCGGGACGGGCGCAACGTGGCGCTGTCCTACGCCGACGTGGCCTTCGGGCCCAAGACGCTCGCCAAGGCCGCAGCGCTGTGGGCGCGGCGGGTCCGGGCGGGGACGGAGGCGGGCCGTGCCCTGGGTCCGGGCCGCTACCTCCAGATGCGCTATGAAGACCTGGTGGAGGCTCCCGAACGCCATGCGAGGACGCTGTGCGGCTTCCTCGGCCTGCCGTTCGATCCCGTGGTGCTGGACTATGTCGAGCGCGGCCGGGATGCGGTGCTCCCGCGCGCCGCAGCCAACAACCCCAACGTCACCAAACCGCTGATGGCTCAAACGCGCTCGTGGGAGCGGGCGATGCCCGAGGGCCAGGTAGAGGTGTTCGAGGCGCTCGCCGGCGATGTCCTGTCCGAGCTCGGCTACCCACGGCGCTATGCCGTGCCGTCCGGCGCCGCCACCCGCCGAGCGCGCCTGGGGCGTATGGGCATCCCGGTGGACCGGCTGCCCGCCTCGAGGGCGGAGTAATGGGGGCCGGCGGATCCCCGGCCCGCCGGGCATCATCGGGCCCGGCCAATCTCCGACCGCACCCGGCCGGGGCCACGGAGCGCCTCGTCGCCCTGAGGGCCGAAAGGAGGCGGCGAGCCCGGGCCGCCCGGTTATGGCGGAGGGATCTGCTGCTGGCGATGTTGATAGCGGCGCTCGCCCTGGGTGTGGGCCAGGCCGCGATTGCGCGGCTCAGCTCCGGTTCCCCTGGGGGGCCCGGTGACTTGTCGGCGGGTGGTGTGCCGGAGGCCGCCGGTCAGGTGACGGCGGATGGTGTGCCGGAGGCCGGTTCCCTCGCCCCGAAGGCCCGCGCGGGGGGCCGACCACCCGCCGGGCCGGAAGATCCTGATCGCACGCAGAGCAACGGCTCAGGGTTCGTGTCGAAGCCGACCGGCAATCTCCGGGTGGTGCCGGGGTCGAGCGGCGCCAAGGGCCCCGGCGCGCCACTGCGCTTCATGGTCGAGGTCGAGGGTGGACTGGACGTCGACCGGCGCGCCTTCGCCGCCCGTGTCGAGCGCGTCCTGTTCCGCAAGCGTGGATGGAGGGCAGGGGGAATCAGCCTCAAGCGCGTGGATTCGGGCCGGGCCGCATTCCGCGTTGCGCTCGCAAGCCGGGCATTGACCGACCGGCTCTGTGCGCCGTTGGCGACCGTCGGCCTCTACTCGTGCAACCAGGGAGGGCGCGCGGTGCTGAACTTCTGGCGCTGGAAGAACGGCGCTGACGCCTACGGCCATCGCCTCCACCGTTACCGCATCTACATGATCAATCACGAGGTGGGTCACGCCCTCGGCCACGGCCACGCTCTCTGCCCCGCCGCCGGCCGACGCGCCCCGATAATGATGCAGCAGACCATGGGCGTCGGCGCATGCAGGCCGAACCCATGGCCGCTCGCCTACGAGCACTGACCTTGGATGCGCCCGTACATTGCCGGAGGTTCGCGGTTCGAAAAAGGGAGAGCACCGATTCCATCGGGATACGTGCGCCGATGGACGTTCGCACGCCGGCCATTCAAGCGAGGCGCTGCTTAGCGAACACGCTGATAGCGGCTTGCCCGGTACTCCGCGACCCAGAGGCGGGAGCTTCGCCACTGGCCTCGCTCATCGCGTTGTGCGCGCAGCCGCCCCCGCTCGGCCGCCGTGCGGAGAGCACGGACGCTCAGCTGATGATCGGCGAGCGCGGCCAGGGGCACCAATCGCGCCGGGCCCGCCACCGCTGGAACGACGAAGCGCATGAGAGTGTCTGTCACCGCTCTCGCCAGAAACTCGCCGAGTGGACCTGGGTCGCCGACGTCGGCTCGACGCAGGTTCTGCAGATAACGCG
Organism: Actinomycetota bacterium; assembly: GCA_013817045.1. GTDB lineage: Bacteria > Actinomycetota > CADDZG01 > CADDZG01 > WHSQ01 > JACDDL01. The sequence continues at coordinate 7,159 of JACDDL010000114.1, forward strand.
CTCGCTCGCCCTTGCGGATGATGGCGGGCGGGTAACCGAGCCGGATGAGAAGCAAGTTTGTTAGGAGGCGGCCAACCCGGCCGTTGCCGTCGAGAAATGGGTGGATACGCTCGAACTCGGCGTGCAACTCAGCCACAGCCTCTGGAAGGGGTTCATCGGCCCTGGGGAGAACGCATACACGCTTCACCCAGTCATTCATCCGCGCCGGCACCTCCGTCCAGTCCGGCGGTTGCATACCAGCTCCGAACGGTCTGATTCCGTGGCGCCGGAAGGAGCCTGGGCCTTCCTGCTCCGTAGCGTCGGGGTGGGGTGCCACCTCCCACACCTTCGCCATCGCGAGGCGATGGACGTGACGCAGTTCGGTCAGGGTGATCAGCTCACCCGTGGTCCACTCGCCCGGCTCGAGGCCATGCTGGTACACCCATTGGGCGGCGTCCGCATAGCCACGTACCTCGAGATACTCGGCAAGCTGCTTGTTGCCCACCGCCCGGCCTTCGCTCAGAAGCAGTTCGACTTCCCGGAGCACCAGCGTGTTCCCCTCGATCGCGGTCGAGTTGTGCGCCTCCTGGTACCAGATGTCGCCCCAGATATCCTCCGCCTCGATCGGTGAGGGCAGACCGCCGAAGCGGGTGCCCAGCTCCTCGACCCCCTCGGCCAGCTGGTCGTAGATCGCTTGCCGGGTGCGGCGTCCTCGGAACGGTCTGGTGACCATGGTCAAAGAGTAGCCTAGTTGCGTCGCAACCCGCAATTGAAAGGACGCGACGCAACTTGTCCTCCTGGGGGAGGCCCGTTGGCGTCACCCAGCCCAAACAAATGGGCACGACGCAACAACGCTCGGCAGGCGGAGAGCAATCACGACCTATTCCCGCCTGGTCACATTCTCCGAGAGCAATTCACCGCCATCACGCATAGTGTCCAATTCCCTGGGTCCGCTTGCGTGCACGTCCATTTCGACGTAACCATCTCTCAGGGCCGCCTCCTCCCCGAGCTCGTGAAACCCACCGTCCAGAGCATGCCGCTGGCGATCAGACCTCTAGCTCGTCACCGGTGTCGTTCTCTGATCGACGCCCGTACTGATCGGGATCGATCTCCACCCCCAAATCGGCACTAAGGATCATCTCTCAGCATCCGGCCGGTCAAGCCCGTCTATGCAGCGGGCTAGATAGTCGGCGAACCGCTCGCGCTCAGCTACCTCGAGTCGGGACAACATCTGGTCTTCGATTGCATGCACTGCTTTGTGGCAGCGCCGGACGATGGAAGCGCCGATCGAAGTGAGGCGTGTCTCGAGAATTCGTCCATGCGATGCGTGGGGTCGGCGCCCAACGAGCCCTCGACTTTCCAACGTTTCGAGAATCTTGTTCATCGTTTGAGGCGTGATAAAAGAGCGTCGCGCGAGCTCCGCGTTGGATAGGGCAACGTCCTCTTCGAGGATGGCGAGAACGGCGTATTGAGACGTTGTGAGGCCGATCGGCCGCAGAGCATCGTCCATCCTGGCCCGCAGCTTGCTCTGCGCTCTTTTCAGCAGGTATCCCGGCTCCTGCATCACGGACGGTTGCGCCATTATCAGTACCCTGATATCATGTCAGCATCCTGATAAGGCTAGCAGATGGCCAGCCGATGGTGGCTAGCAGATGAACGAGGAGGGGACGATGCCGACGATTTCCGCCGAGCGGCCGGTCGTGACGCTTATCAATGTGTTTGACGTAGAACCCGAGAGGCAGCAGGATCTGGTTGAGCTACTCGTGGAGGCAACAGACAAGACGATGTGCCACCTGCCGGGCTTCGTGTCGGCGAGCATCCACCAGAGCCTCGATGCACGGCGAGTGGCGAACTACGCTCAGTGGCGGAGTACCGAGGACTTCAAGCGCATGCTCCAGAACCCCGAGGCACAGG
>JACDDL010000320.1 GCA_013817045.1 Actinomycetota bacterium
CCTCGAGAACACGATGATCGCGTTCGTGTCGGACAACGGCTTCACCTGGGGCGAGCACCGGCTTCAGGGGAAGCTCACGCCCTACGAAGAGAGCATCCGCGTTCCTTTTATCGTGCGCTACGATCCGTTGACGGACCCGGGCATCACCGAGAGCCGCCTGGTGGCCAACGTCGACCTCGCTCCAACGTTTGCCGCCGTAGCCGGAGTGCCCGCGCCGGAGGCCGAAGGGCGGAACCTGAACCGGCTGTTCTCGTCGGCGCGCCGCTGGCGCGAGGACCTGCTCATCGAGCATCACGGTGACCTCATACCCACCTACTGCGAGATACGAAGCGCCGACTACAGCTACGTCCGCTACACCACCGGTGAAGAAGAGCTCTACAACATGCGCACCGACCGCTATCAGCTCGACAACGCCGTCGGCTCCGCCGGCTCGAGGCGGGCCCTGAAGGCGATGCGGGCGCGGGTCAAGGAGTTGTGCGACCCGCCCCCGCCCGGATTCAGCTTCTGATCGGACGAGACAACGACGTTAGAAGTTCGCCGAGTCCCCGCAGGCGCATGAACCTTTGGCGTTGGGATTATTGATCGTGAAACCCGACTGCGCCAGCCCGTCCAGATAGTCGATCTCGGCGCCGGCGAGATACGGGGCGCTCATCTTGTCGACCCTGATCTCGAGCCCATGGAGCGACTCGATCCGGTCATCGTCCATCTTGCGGTCGTCGAAATACAATGCATAACGGAGGCCGGCGCAGCCACCCGGCTGTACGGCGACTCTCAGCGCGTACTCCTTGCCTGCATGATCCTCCGGAGCGGATTCGACCTCGCGCCTAAGGAGCTCGAGCACCTTGGAGGCTGCACTTTCACTCATCGTTATCGTCTGCATGGCGGTGGACACCTGGTGACCTCCTTTTGCCGGGCCTGTGCCCGTATGGATACCCACATTGTAGTCAACCTCAGTGGATCGCCGTCCATTCCGCCACCAACAGCAAAACGGCCACCCCGGCGAGGGCAAAGACCAAGGGCCGGGCCCCCAACAGACCGGGCGGCGGCGGATCGAACACCAGCGGGGCAAGCACGACTATCGCCAGCCCGGAGGCGGCAAACAGCGTCGAGGCCAGCACAGTGACGTGCCAGAGCTCGTGCAAGCTCACCGTCTATCTAATGTGAGGTCGTGGAGACGAAATCGAACTCGCCCAGATGCAGGGCGGGGGCAACGGTCGACCCGAATCCACCGAACTCAGGGGCGAGGCTGACCAGATCCCGGCCTACTCCCTGGACGGAGGCGAGTGCCGAGAGGACGTTCTGAGCGAAGCGGAAGTTGTGCACAGCGCCGGTAATGACGCCGTGTTCCACGGCGAAGGTCCCATCGCGCGTCATCCCCGTCAGCAGGGTCGCAGGGCGGTCGAGGATGTTCACGTAGTGAAAGCGCGTGACCAGAAACCCGTGCGAGACGCCCCCTATGAGTGCCTCCAGGCTCTTGTCCCCGGCTTCGAGAACGACGTTCGCCGCATAGGGCCCCAGCTCGTTCGACCCGGAGCCGTGACCCGTGGTCTCGACCCCCATCTGGCGCGCCGTGCGAAGGTCGCTCACGGGCCCCGTGGCCCGGCCTTTCTCGATCACGGCCACCCTCTTGCGAGGGACTCCCTCGAAATCGAACCCGATCCCCACCGACTGCGGATGCCATACGTCATCGAGAATGCTGATCGAGGGCGCGCCGACCTCCTCCCCCGTGTGCCGGGCCAGAAAGCTTTCGTCCTCGAGGACCTGCTTGGCGCCGAATCCCGCGTAGGACAGATACTCGACGATCGTGCCGGTCGCAGCCGGCTCCAGCACCACCTCGTAGGTGCCTGGGGCGGCGGAGCGGGGTCTCTTGCTCGCCTCCGCTTTTCGGGCCGCCCGGTGCGCCGCGGCTTCGACGTCCACCTCGGCCATCGCATGTGACGAGCTGTCGCCCCAGCCGGTCGACTCCCCGTTGTCCACCAGGCAGGACATCGCACAACGCGTGTAGGCGTCGAAGCAGTCGATGCCGGTAGACGAGAAGACACCGAAGGCGAACGAGCTCGTCTCGTAGATCCCGGCCGCGTTGGCTGAGTTGGACGCCCCCAGGATCTGGTTCACGGCCTCGGCGCGCCGGGCAGGTGAGGCGGCTGCGGTTGCGTCGTCCCATCGCCCAACCGCTTGGGCGCGCCCGTCCTTGCCCGGCTGGGCGAATCCGGGGAAGTCGGCGTCTCCTCGAGTTGCACGCGCGGCCTCCAACGCACGGGCCACAGCACCCTTCATGTGCTCGCCGTCGAGCTGGTTGGTTCCGGAGGATGCAATGCGATCACCCACGGCAACGCGCACATAGGCCCGCACCTCCTTGCGAGTGATGTTCTGGATGATCTGCGAGTTTGCAAAACGAGTCACACCGGTCGCAGACGCACTCACGAGCACCTCGACATCGTCGGCTCCGGGGGCATCGAGGACTGCCTGAGCGGCGCGCCGGGCGGCTTCAGCGCTGAGGGGAGGTTCGCCCGGGCTCAACCCGACACACCGGTTGAAACGTTTCGGAAACGTGCCGGGGCGGTGCCATGGCC
>JACDDL010000115.1 GCA_013817045.1 Actinomycetota bacterium
GTGTGATGTTCTGCTCGGCGAGCATCTGGTAGATGTATTCCGCGCCGACCCGGCGCGCCGGGTCGCCGTTGCAAACCTCATCTGAACCCAGAATCGCAAAGCTGACACCGGCAACCTGCAACAGCCGGGCAAAGTCATAGACGACTTTCTTGTTGCGGTCGTCGAATGCCCCCGCACAACCGACCCACAGCAGAACCTCCGCGTCCTTGGCTTCCGAGATGTGGGGAATCTCCAGCGGGGTCTGCTCCCGGCCCCCCTTGGTCCAGTCGAGGCGCGCTCCGGCGGGTTGCCCCCAGGGGTTGCCCGACGTCTCGAGGTTCTGCAACGCACCCTGCATCTCTTTGGGAAAACGCGATTCACTCATAACGAGGTTGCGCCGCATGTCGACGATCGTGTCGATGTGCTCGATGTTGACAGGACACGCCTGCACGCAGGCGCCGCAGGTAGTGCAATCCCACACGACCTCGTCCTCGACTACGCTCGGATTGAGCGCAGGGAGCCCGGCCACCGCCGCCGCCAATGCCTCTGGGCCCTCCTTCTTTGCTGCAAGGAGCGCGGGACCGGCGGCGAAGAGATCATCGCGCAGATCCATGATCAGCAGCTTGGGAGACAACGGCTTGCCCGTTGCCCAGGCGGGGCATTGTGATTGGCACCGGCCGCATTCGGTGCAGGTGTAGAGGTCGAGCAGCTGCTTCCATGTCAGGTCTGTCACCACGCCCGCTCCCAGGACGGTGTCTTCGGACATGTTCTCGACGTCCAGATGCATCGGCCGGAGCGCGCCCTTCGGCCGCTCTGAGGTGAAGAGCACGTTGATGGCAGCCGTGACGATGTGGAGATGCTTCGAGTAGGTGAGGTACACGAGAAAGCCCAGGATCAAGAGGGCGTGCACCCACAGGAAGAGCGTGTCGAGGGCGCTCAGGGATGCCGGCGACAACCCGTCGAACGGCGCAGCAACCGCGTTCGAGACCGGCGTCCATCGGGTGTCGTAGGGAAACAGCCCGAGCGCGATCTGGACCGCCCGGGACAGCAGCACCGTGGCCATGATCCCGGCGATGGCGCCGAGGATGAGGTCGGCTTCACGCAGGTGCGACCCTTTGAACCGCCCGGGACGCTGCACCTTGCGGATCGCCACCGCCATGACCAATCCGGCCAGCACCGCAACTATGAAGATGTCCTGGAGGAGGCCCAACGGCCCCCATCGGCCGATGAGCGGGAGATGGAAGCCGTCCTGGTAGATCGCGCCGAAGGCTTCGACGATGGTGGTCAACAGAACCAAGAACCCCCAGAAGATGAGGGCGTGCATCACTCCCGGAACGATCCACTGGAGCAGCTTGCGCTGCCCCAGGACGACCACGGCCTGCTGCCTGAGCTTTGGCCCCCATTGCCTCGGTTTGCGATCGTCCGGCGCGCCGAGACGCAAGAACCCGTACAACCGAGCGACCCTGCGCGCCCAGACCAGCGCGGCGAGCAGCATCAATCCGGTGATGGCGAGGCGTTCGGGCACCTGGGCTACCTCCGAGGGCGGCATCCGGGAGCGGACCGCCGGGTATGGGGTCTTGGAGAGGGAAGTATACGGTCGCCGGGGTTCTCCGGCCCGGCTGTTCAACGTGGCTAAGTTGACAAAGAGATACTCAAGTTGGCATACTAAAGGCCACTCAGGTTTACATCCAAGAGCGCTTAAGCCGCTGGGTTTCCGGGTAAGAGAAGGCTACACACGACAGCAGAGGAGCAGAAATGGCCAAGGCAATAGGAATCGATCTCGGCACGACCAACTCGGTGGCCGCCTCCCTCGAGGGGGGAGAGCCCACCGTCATACCCAACGCAGAGGGGGCACGCACCACCCCATCGGTGGTCGCCTGGTCCAGGGGCGGCGAGATCCTGGTGGGCGAAGTCGCCAAGCGCCAGGCCATCACCAACCCCGACAGGACGGTGCGGTCGATCAAGCGTCGGATGGGCTCAGACGATGCCCACGACATCGACGGCAAGGGGTGGAAGCCGCAGGAGATATCCGCTCGCATCCTCCAGAAGCTCAAGTCCGACGCCGAGGCGTACCTCGGCGACAGGGTGACCGAGGCGGTTGTCACGGTGCCGGCGTACTTCGACGACGCACAGCGTCAGGCCACCAAGGAGGCAGGGCAGATCGCCGGCCTCGAGGTGCTCAGGATCATCAACGAGCCCACCGCTGCGGCGCTCGCCTATGGGCTCGACAAGAGTGAAACCGAGCAGACGATCCTGGTCTTCGACCTCGGCGGTGGAACCTTCGACGTATCCCTGCTCGAGCTCGGCGAGGGCGTGTTCGAGGTCAAGTCGACCTCGGGGAACACCAACCTCGGGGGTGACGACTGGGATCAGCGGGTCATGGACCACCTGGTCAAGACGTTCAAGGATCAGAACGGCGTCGACCTCTCGAAGGACAAGATGGCGATGCAGCGCCTCAAGGAGGCTGCGGAGAAGGCCAAGATCGAGCTGTCGTCGGCGCAGACGACGACCATCAACCTGCCCTTCGTCACCGCAAACGAGCAGGGCCCTCTGCACCTCGAGCTGTCGCTCTCCCGCAGCGAGTTCGAGCGCATGACCGGGGATCTGCTGGAGGCCTGCAAGGGGCCCTTCAACCAGGCGATCCGCGATGCCGGAGTAGGCGTCGAAGCCATCGACCACGTCATCCTCGTAGGGGGCTCCACCCGCATGCCGATGGTCCGCAAGCTGGTCACGGATCTGGCCGGCGGCAAGGAGCCGCATCAGGGTGTCAACCCAGATGAGGTTGTCGCAGTGGGCGCAGCGATCCAGGCCGGAGTCCTCAAGGGCGAGGTGAAGGACGTTCTGCTGCTCGACGTCACCCCCTTGTCCCTGGGTGTGGAGACCAAGGGCAGCATCTTCACCCGGCTGATCGAGCGCAACACCACCATCCCAACCAAACGCTCCGAGGTTTTCACCACCGCAGAGGACAATCAGCCGTCGGTCGAGATCCACGTCCTGCAGGGCGAGGCCGATATGGCCTACCGGAACAAATCACTCGGCAAGTTCCAGCTCGTCGGGCTGCCCCCCGCGCCGCGCGGCATGCCGCAGGTCGAGGTCACCTTCGACATCGACGCCAACGGCATCGTCAACGTGTCGGCGAAGGACCTGGGCACCGGCAAGGAACAGTCGATGACAATCACCGGCGGGACCAAGCTCGGAAGTGACGAGATCGACAAGATGATGAAGGACGCCGAAGAGCATGCCGAGGAGGACCGCAGGCGACGGGAAGAGGCCGACGCCAAGAACCAGGCCGACTCGGTCATCTACCAGACGGAGAAGACGCTCAAGGAGCACGGCGACAAGCTCGAGGCAGGCGATCTGAAGCTTGTCGAGGACGCGCTGAATGACGCCCGGGAGGCAATGAAGGGCTCCGACGTCGAGCGCATCCGGCACACGAGCGAGCAGTTGCTGACGGCGTCGCAGAAGTTCGCCGAGGTGCTGTACCAGCGGGCCCAGACCCAGCCGGGTGATGCCGGGACCGCGGGGGATGATGTCGTCGACGCAGAGGTTGTCGACGAAGGCGAGCAGAGCGCCTGATGCAGGGAACCGGCGAGGGCATTCCCGTGCGCGACAAGCGCGGAACCGGCCAGGGGCCCCCTGCCCCCGGCCCCACCCTCGGCGCGCCGGAGGGGGCCGCGGCAGAAGCGCCTTTACCGGCAGAGCCCGAAGTGGAGGTGCAGGAAGGCAGCGCGCCGCAGGAGAAACCGGCAGAGGTCTCCTACCTCGATGATCTGCGGAGGGTCCAGGCCGAATTCGCCAACTATCGAAAACGCGTCATGCGCGATCAGGCGGCGGCGTCGTCGCGCGCCTCTGCGCGGCTGATCGAACGCCTGCTTCCCGTGCTCGACAACTTCGAACTCGCTCTGACCCACGGCGAAGGAACAGAGGGGGATGCCGGCATCGAGTTGGTCTACAGACAGTTCAAGGAGGCCCTGGGCGACGAAGGTCTCGAGGAGATCCCCGCACATGGCGTCGCGTTCGATCCCACCGTGCACGAAGCCGTCGAAGCCAGGGAAGCAGCGGAAGTAGACGAACCAACCTCGGTGAGCGTGTACCGCAAGGGTTACAGGTTGAAGGGTCAGGTCTTGCGCCCGGCGATGGTGGTCGTTGCGCGGCCGGTCGAGTTGTCGCCGACTGCCGGCGAACCGGTAGCGGCGCAGGACGACCCGGACTCCGCAGATGGGCAAGGCTGAGCCGCCGTGTCACAACGAGAATGGGCAGACAAGGATTTCTACAAAGTCCTGGGGGTCGAGGAGTCGGCCTCCAAGGGTGCGATCAAGAAGGCCTACCGCAAGCTTGCGCAGCGCTACCATCCCGACGCCAATAAGGGTGACGAGAGGGCCGAGCAACGCTTCAAAGAAATTTCCGAGGCCCACTCGATCTTGTCGAACGATGCCAAGCGCAAAGAGTACGACGAGATGCGCTCGTTGATCGCTGCGGGCGGACAGCGGTTCTATGGCTTTCGCCCCGGGCGCGGCGGTGACGGCGTGCGCGTGAACATCGGTGACCTCGGTGATGTCTTCGGCGGCGGCGGAGGAAGCCTGTTCGAGGATCTGCTCGGCGGTATGGGGGGCCGGTCTGCGCCCCGGCGGGGTCGCGATGCCGAAACCGAGGTAACGCTCAACTTCGACGAAGCGGTCTCCGGCACTACCGTGACCCTGCCCGATGGGGGTCGCGTGAGGATCCCGGCGGGGGTCGGTGACGGCAGCAGGGTCAAGGTCGCCAACAAGGGCGAAGTGGACCCTATCGGCGGGCCCGGTGACCTGTTCGTGAAGGTCAGGATCGAGCCTCATCCGGTGTTCTCCCTGCCCGGCAACTCGAACCTCGAAGTGAAGGTCCCGGTGACTTATCCCGAGGCCGCACTCGGAGCGAAGATCACCGTCCCGACGCTCGACGACGAGGTCACGGTGAAGCTGCCGCCCGGGACGCCGCATGGCAAGAGACTGCGCGTACGCGGGCGGGGGCTGCCGAAAGCCTCCGGAGGCAACGGCGACCTTTACGTGGTGGTCCAGATCGAGGTTCCGCAGCGCCTGAGCAAGGCGGAGGAAGAGGCGCTCGAGCGGTTCGCAGAGGTGCACAGATCCAACCCGCGTGAGGGCCTCGAGCAGCAACTCCACCAGGCCACGAAGGCGTCGTAGGAATCTGGCGATGGAGCCCAAGGGGCCCACGGAGACCAAGGGACTAAGCCCCGACAGGGCCATCTACATCATCTCGGTGGCCGCGGAGATCGCCGAAGTGCATCCCCAAACTCTTCGAATATACGAACGTAAAGGCTTGCTGACCCCGAAGCGCACACAGGGCAACACCCGCCGGTATTCGGAGCGCGACATCGAGCGTCTGAGAAGGATTCAGGAGCTGACTCAAGAGGGTGTGAACCTCGCAGGTGTCACAAGGATCTTCGAGCTCGAGTCGGAGCTCGAAGAGCTGCGCGCCCACTATCGGCGAGCCAGGGACGAGCTCGACGGAGCGCTGGCGCAGTCGCAGGGCGCCGCCGATCACCGTGACCACAATGCCCTCGTCCTGTTCAAAGATGTCCGCCGCATCCGGCGCGCCATGAAAACGGACGCGGTGGAACGCGCTGCCCAATCGCGTTTCGCACTTCCTCCCGTCGTGCTCCGGTGATGACGAACGACGGTAGACGCGTGATGGAAGGCGCTCACTGACCCGCATCGAGGACTACGCTCTCATCGGAGATACGCACTCGGCCGCCCTGGTATCGCGCGGCGGTTCCATCGACTGGCTGTGTCTTCCTCGCTTCGATTCACCGGCCTGCTTCTGCGCGCTCCTCGACGAGCATGAAGGCGGCAGGTGGCGCATCGCCCCACAATGGGAAGACGTATCGGTAACCCGCTCCTACCGGCCCGACAGCCTCGTCCTCGAGACCGTCTTCGACTCTCCAGACGGCAGAGTCAAGTTGACCGATTGTCTGCCTTTCGAACGCGGTTCCCGGCCCGACAGCCCCCGTGAGATCCACACTCAGGATGTCATCGTTCGCATTGTCGAAGGCTTCTCCGGAAACGTCCGCATGGTCATGGACTACAGCCCGCGCTTCGATTACGGCCATATCGTGCCCTGGTTCACCCGGCAAGGCGGCGCAATCGAGGCCGTGGGAGGACCGGACGCGCTCCGCCTGGCTGCCGATGTGCCACTGACGCTCGAACCGGGGGGCGCCACCGCGGACTTCGTCGTGAAGGAAGGTGAGTCGCTCGGATTCATTGCGCGCTACCACCCCTCACATGTTCACGGCATACATATGAGCACCGAGACCTGCGATGAGCTCGTCGACCGAACCGACAAGTTCTGGCGCGGATGGGCGGACATGAGCCACTACACCGGTGAGTATCGCAATGAGGTTCTCCGGAGCCTTCTAACGCTCAAAGCGCTTACGTACTCTCCCACCGGAGGGATCGTTGCCGCAGCGACCACATCGCTTCCCGAATCTATCGGTGGAGTGAGGAACTGGGACTATCGTTATTGCTGGCTCCGGGATGCGACCTTTACGCTCGACGTTCTGCTCGACCATGGCTACACATCGGAAGCAAGAGAGTGGCGGGACTGGCTTCACACTGCAGTCGCAGGAGATCCAGATGACCTCCAGATCATGTACGGAGTGATGGGCGAGCGCAGGTTGGTCGAGCTCGAGCTCGATTGGCTGGCCGGCTACGAAGGATCCAAACCAGTGCGCGTCGGAAACGCTGCCGTGGACCAGTTTCAACTGGACGTGCATGGAGAGGTCATGGACTCGATGCACTCGGCGCGCCGGGCCGGCATCCCCACGCCTCCAGAGGCGTGGGAGCTCGAAATGGAGATCATCGAACACGTCTGCGCACACTGGGACGAGCCGGACGAGGGCATTTGGGAAGTCCGTTCGGGCCCGCAGCACTTCGTTCATTCCAAGGTCATGGCGTGGGTTGCGCTCGACCGTGCGGTGCATGCCGTAGAGACCTATGGGCACGACGGTCCGGTCGACAGGTGGAAAGAGACGCAGAGGCAGATCAAAGACGAGATAATGGCCAGGGGTGTGGGGCGCAAGGGGACCTGCTTCGTGCGTGCCTTCGGCGCCGAGGAAATGGATGCAAGCCTATTGGTGCTGCCTATGGTCGGCTTCATCGATGCCAATGAACCGATCATGCAGAACACCATCGAGGTCATCCAGGCAGAGCTGATGTCGGCCGACGGGCTGGTTCGCCGCTATGACTCCGAGAATGTGCCCGACGGGTTGCCTCCGGGGGAGGGCATGTTCCTGCTGTGCAGCTTCTGGCTGGTCGATTGCCTCGTCTTGCTCGGCCGGCGGGCCGAAGCGCAAGAGATCTTCGAACGTCTCCTGAGGCTATGCAATGACGTCGGGTTGCTGGCCGAGCAATACGACCCGCACCTTGGGAGGCAGGTGGGCAACTTCCCCCAGGCCTTCTCGCACGTGGCCCTGGCGACCTCGGCACTTTTTCTGTCCGATTCCTCGGGGAACGTCAAGGGCCGGGGTCACTAACGCGAGGCCTACGTTTGTAGCATCGCCCCTATCTCGAACGCCAGATCGAGCGACTGACGCGCGTTCAAACGGGGATCGCAAAGGGCCTCGTAACGGTGAGCGAGATCGCGATCGAAGATCTCCTCGGCGCCGCCGAGGCATTCGGTGACATTCTGGTGGGTGAGCTCGAGGTGCACTCCGCCGGGCACTGTTCCCGCTGCGTTGTGCACGGCGAAAAAGCGCTTGATCTCGACCATGATGTCGGCCAACCGGCGCGTCTTGTAACCGGACGAGGTCACGAAGGTGTTGGCGTGCATTGGGTCACAGGTCCACACAACCTTGCGCCCGCCGGTCTGCACTGCATCTACCAGGGGCGGAAGGGCATCCCCTACCTTGTCCGCCCCCATACGGGCGATAAAGGTGAGCCGCCCCGACTGGTTGTCCGGATTGAGCGCGTCGCACAGTCTCAACACGTCGTCGGGAGTGGCGGCTGCGCTCAGCTTGCAGGCAATCGGATTCTTGACTCCGGACAGGAACGCGACATGAGCGCCGTCGATTCGACGAGTGCGCTCACCGATCCAAAGGAGATGAGCGGAGCAGTCGTACCAGTCACCGGTCAGACTGTCCTGCCGTGTGAGAGCTTCTTCGTAACCCAGCAACAGCGCCTCATGTGAGATGTAGAAGTCGACTTCGTGCAGGGAGGCATCGGTCTCGAGGTTGATCCCGCAAGCCGCCATGAATCGCAGCGATCGATCTATCTGGTGCGCAATGGCTTCATACCGCCGGCCCTGTTTGCTCGCCGCGACGAACTCCTGATTCCAGACATGAATCTGCCTCAGGTCGGCGAAGCCCCCTTTCGTGAGGGCCCGGATCAGGTTCAATGTCGACGCCGACTGGTTGTATGCGGACAACAGGCGCCGGGGGTCGGCGCGCCGGGAATCGGTGTCGAACGCTGCATCGTTCACTGCATGGCCCCGGAACACGGGGAGGACGACCTCTCCTTGTTGTTCGATAACCGACGAGCGCGGCTTGGCGAACTGACCGGCGATTCGCCCCACCTTGACCACCGGAAGCCCGGACGCGTAGGTCAGCACGACCGCCATCTGCAGAATGACCTTGAGCTTGTCCCGGATGCCGTCGGCGGATGAGTCGCTGAAGGATTCGGCGCAGTCTCCCGCCTGCAGCATGAAGGCTTCGCCGCGCGCCACCCTCGCCAGAGCCGCTTGCAGGGTGCGAGCCTCGCCTGCGAAGACCAGCGGAGGCCGGCCGTGGAGCTCCTTGAGGACGGTGTCCAGAGCTGCGGGATCGGGCCACTCCGGTTGTTGTGCGGCGGGATGCTCCTGCCACGAGGTCGGGAACCAAGCGCTCATGCGCCCATCGTCGCGTGTAATCGTGGATCGCATGGCACGATCTGAGAATGGCCATCAAGGAGCTGGTCGGGCTGCCGGAGATACAGGACGCGCGCCGGCGCCTCGACGGAATAGCCGTAAACACCCCCTTGGACCGCTCCCGTGCTCTGTCCGAGTACGCGGGCGGCCCGGTTCTCA
>JACDDL010000116.1 GCA_013817045.1 Actinomycetota bacterium
GCGCCGAGCCACAGGATGATCACCACGCCGAGGGTTATCGACGAGTCGGCCAGATTGAACACCGGCCAGACGTGCAGATCGACGAAGTCGACCACCCGGCCGTCGAAGCCTCGAAATAGCCGGTCCCACGCGTTGCCCACCCCTCCGCCCAGGATCATGCCCAGGGGAACGAACCAGCGAGGGTCGGTCACGGTGCGCGCCCACAGCAGGATCGCCGCCGCCACCACCAGGGTGAAGATCAAGAAAAGCCCCGGGAGGCCCTGGAGGATCCCGAAGGCCCCCCCCGAATTGAAGGTGAGTCGCAGGGTGAGCACACCGGGGATGACGTCCACCGGCCCCTGGGTCAGGCGCTCGAGGGCGATCTGCTTGGTGATCTGATCGAAGACCAGCACCGTCCCGGCGGTGGCCAGAAGCCGGGGGTAGACGGCGCGGCCCCCGAGCGGGCGTGAGGTTGTCTCCGATGAAGGGGTCACACCCTCATTGTGTGCGCAAACACGGACCGGGCGCGGCCGGGCTCTGCGCCCTCCCACTCATCGGCCCGCTTCGGCCGGCCCTACCTCGTTCGCTCCTCCCGGCGCTTGCAGTCGAGGCACAGCACCGCATGGTGCAGGGCCTTCAGGCGCGCGGCCTCGATGGGCTGCCCGCACCGCTCGCAGGCCCCGTAGGTTCCCCCGTCGATGCGCTCGATCGCCCGGTCGATCTGGTCCATGAGGTCCTGGATGTTGTTACGGATCGAGAGGTCCCGTTCCCTGTCGAAGGTCGCCGTACCGGCGTCGGCGTAGTCCTCGCCTAGACCCACCTCTCCGGTCATCTCCGACTGGCTGCCGTCAAACGATTCCTGGTCCAGCTCGGTCTGTCGCTGCAGAAGCTCGGCCTTCTCGGCCACGAGCCCGGCCCGAATCGAAGCGAGCGCCTTGGCGTCCAGCTTGGCGCCCCGGCGCTTGCGGGCCGGCGAGGCGCCGGCCGTCGTAGCCGTGCGTGAGGCCGAACTGCCCTCCTTCTTCCTCCCCGCACCCGAACCCGTCTTCGCCCCCCGCGCCTCGCTCGATTTGCCCTTGGAGGCGGCGCTCTTGGCCGCGCTTCGCCTGGGTGTCCCGTTGGCGGGCTTGGCTGCGCCCCCCGCCGTCTCTTTGCCCGGCGACTTCTTCTTCCGGGCTCCGTTTTTGGCGCCCATGGGCGGAGCACGATAGCACTTGCTCCCGGGCCCTGCTCCGCATTCGGAAAACCAAAGACCTGCCCCGGGTGCGCTCGGCGCGCCGGGTCGGCTTGTGGGCTCTTGGTTCCGGGCCTAGTGCGGGGGTTCCGGGCCTGGTGCGGGGGTTCCGGGCCTGGTGCGGGCCCTCCTGGTCCGCCGACGCAATAGTGTCGGGCCATGTCCTCAGAGCTCTATCGGCCGGTTGAGTCCCGGGTTTCTTTTCCGGCCCTGGAGGACCGCGTCCTTGCTCTGTGGGAGGAGAAGGACGTCTTCCGGCGCTCGATCGAGATCCGCGCCGGCGGGCCGGAGTGGGTGTTCTACGAGGGCCCGCCCACGGCGAACGGCAAGCCCGGGATCCACCACGCCGTGGCGAGGTCCTTCAAGGACGTCTTCTGCCGGTTCCAGACGATGCGGGGCCACCTTGTCGACCGCCGGGCGGGATGGGATTGCCACGGCCTGCCGGTCGAGCTGGCGGTGGAAAAAGAGCTCGGGATCAAGCAGAAGAGCGAGATCGAAGCGGATTACGGGATCGAGGAGTTCGTTCGCCTTTGTCGGGAGTCCGTCGTGCGATACGTCGACGACTGGCAGCGACTGACGAGCCGGCTGGGGTTCTGGGTGGACATGGAGCGCGCCTACTGGACCATGTCCAAGGACTACATCGAGACCGTCTGGTGGCTGCTCAAGCAGATCTGGGACAAGGGTCTGCTCGAAGAGGACTTCAAGGTCGTCCCCTACTGCCCCCGTTGCGAGACCTCCCTCTCCTCCCACGAGCAGCACTACCCCGGCGCCTACCAGACGGTTTCGGACCCTTCGATCTTCGTGCGGTTCCCGCTCCGTGACGACCCCGGCACCGACCTGCTGGTGTGGACGACGACACCGTGGACGCTGCTCGCAAACATGGCCGCCGCGGTCGCCCCGGGACTGAGCTACGTCAAGGTCGCCGACCCCGTCAGGGAGGGGCGCTGGCTCGTCCTCGCCGGGGACCGCGTCGAGACCCTGGTGGGAGGTGACTCCGAGGTGGCCGGACGGATGACCGGCGCCGACCTCGTGGGCCTGGCGTACACGCCCCCCTTCGGGTTCGTGGCCTCGGGGGAGCGCGCCCACAGGGCCCTGCCCGGCGACTTCGTGACGGCCGAGGACGGCTCGGGGATCGTCCATCTCGCCCCCTACGGCGAGGCCGACATGGCCGTCGCAAAGCGTGAGCGCCTCCCCATCGAGCAGATGATCGACCCCTCCGGACGGGTGGTCGAGCGAGGGGGCGCCTTCGCCGGACTGGCGACCACGGACGCCAATCCCCGCATCATCGAGGACCTCGAAGCGCGTGGGCTCCTGTTCAGGTCCGAGCACTACAGCCACTCCTATCCACATTGCTGGCGGTGCAACACGCCGTTGCTCTACTACCCGCGCAAAGACTGGTACATCAGAACCTCGCAGGTGCGGGCTCAGCTGGAGGCGTCCAACGAGGACACGAACTGGCAGCCTCCGACGATCAAGCACGGGCGCTTCGGCGACTGGCTGGCCAACAACGTGGACTGGTCGCTGTCGCGTGACCGCTACTGGGGAACACCGCTTCCGGTATGGCGCTGCGCCAACGGCCACACGACCTGTGTGGGTTCGTTCTCGGAGCTCGAGGAGCTCACCGGCAGCGATCTCTCCGGCCTGGATCCCCACAGACCGTGGATCGACGATGTGGCGATGGAGTGCCCGGAATGCGGAGCGGAGGCAAGGCGCGCGCCGCATGTCATCGATGCGTGGTTCGACTCTGGAGCGATGCCGTTCGCCCAATGGCACTATCCGTTCGCCAACGAAGAGCTCTTCGAGCGGCGGTTCCCCGCCGACTTCATCTCTGAAGCCATCGATCAGACGCGCGGCTGGTTCTACTCGTTGCTTGCGATATCGACGCTGGTTCGAGGCGAGAATTCGTTCAGAAACTGCGTCGTCGGCGGGCTCATCGTCGACGAGAACGGCCGAAAGATGTCGAAGTCCCTCGGCAACGTCATCGATCCGTGGACTGCGTTCGACACGACCGGGGCCGATGCGCTGCGCTGGTACATGCTCACCAGCGGCAGTCCGTGGTCGGCGCGCCGGGTGTCGCTGGGCATCGTGCAGGAGGCGCTGCGCAAGTACCTGCTCACCCTGTGGAATACGTACTCCTTCTGGGTCACCTATGCGGCCCTAGAGGCCTTCGATCCCGGCACAGTGGACATACCGGTGGCGCAGCGGCCCGAGATGGATCGTTGGGTGCTGGCCGAGCTGGACGACACAGTGCGCGCCATGACCTCCGATCTAGACCGCTTCGACACCACCCACTCGGGCGCGCGGCTCGACCGCTTCGTGGACGACCTCTCCAACTGGTACGTGCGCCGGTCGCGCCGGAGGTTCTGGCGCTCGGGGGAGGACGCCGACACACAGGTCGCCTTCTTGACCCTGTGGGAGTGCCTGACGACGGTGGCCAAGCTCACCGCTCCGTTCACCCCGTTCATCGCCGACGAGATCTTCACCAATCTCACGGGCCCGGATGGGGACGCGCCCGACTCCGTGCACCTCGCCGACTGGCCCGAGCCCGACGACGCCCGGGTGGACGATGCGTTGCGCGCCCGCATGGCGCTGGTCAGAAAGCTCGTCACGCTCGGGCGGTCGGCTCGCACCGACGCGAAGGTGCGCGTGCGCCAGCCGCTCCGGCGCGCCCTGGTGGTTCTCCCGTCGTCCCAGCGCGCCCTCCTGGAGGGACTCGAGGACATCGTGGCCGAGGAGCTCAATGTCAAAGAGGTCGAGGTCGCCCACGGCCTCGAAGATCTCGTCCTCTATATCGTCAAACCCAACTTCAGGGCCCTGGGCCCCCGCTTCGGTGCGCGCGTGAAGCAGGTGGCGCAGGCGCTCGGGCGGGCCGACCCCGCGCACATCGTCGGCTCGCTCGAAGACCATGGCACCGTGGCGATCGACGTGGACGGCGCCGAGGAGGCGTTGGGGCGCGATGAGGTCGACGTGCGCGTCTCGGGCCGCTCCGGGCTTTCGTTCGCGCAGGATGGGCCTTACGGACTTGCCCTCGACCTCGCCATAACACCAGGGCTGTTCGCAGAGGGCATCGCACGAGAGGCTGTTCGGTCGGTTCAGGAGCTGAGGAAATCGAGCGGTCTCGCAGTCGAGGATCGCATCGAGTTGTGGCTCGCCGCCGCCGACGAGCCGATCATCGCCGCACTCAGGGATCACTCCGGCTACATAGAGGCCGAGGTTCTGGCCACCTCGGTCCACTTCGACGAGGGCGCGCCGTCCGGCGCGCCCAGCGCGCAGGTGTCGCTCGAGGACAAGACGCTGCACCTGGCGCTGCAGAAGCGCAGCTAGCCTGGCCCCCCAATCAAACTTTGGTCGCAAGATGCCACTGAGCGCGCGTTCTCGACCAAAGTTCGCGGAAAGGCAAGCATGAACCACCCCACCTACGACGCCGTCGTCATCGGGGGCGGCCACAACGCTCTCGTGTGCGCGGCTTATCTGGGGCGCGCCGGACTCAAGGTCGTAGTGCTGGAACGACGGCATCTCC
Organism: Actinomycetota bacterium; assembly: GCA_013817045.1. Classification (GTDB taxonomy): domain Bacteria; phylum Actinomycetota; class CADDZG01; order CADDZG01; family WHSQ01; genus JACDDL01. Next base: position 4,734 of record JACDDL010000116.1, read on the forward strand.
TGGGGGGCGCCGCCGCCACCGAGGAGCTGTGGCCCGGCTACAAGGTCTCGACCGCCTCCTACGTGGTGAGCCTGATGTCGCACGAGATCGTGCGCGAGCTCGACCTCGCCCGGCACGGTTATCACGTCTATCCCATCGATCCCTCGGCCTACTACGTGTCACACGACGGCCCGGGCATCCTGTTGTGGGACGAGCCCGACAAGGCCGCCCGGGAGATCGCAAAGCTGTCCGGGCACGATGCCGAGGCCTACCTGCGCTACAGCAAGAACATGTCCGAGCTTGCCGCACTCGTGCGCCCGCTTCTCTTCCGCATCCCACCCGATGTCGGGATGCGCTCGGTCGGCGAGCTCAGGGAGGCAACCGGGCTCGGGCGCTACACCTTCGCCCACCGAAAGGACATCGCCCGGTTGGTCGACCTCATGACCCTGTCCGTCGCGGACTTCCTCGACCGCTACTTCGTCAATGAGGCGGTAAAGGGAGCGCTTGCGTTCGGCGGTGTGATCGGCTCCTGGGGAGGGCCTATGAGCCCCGGCTCGGCCTACGTCCTGCTTCATCACCGCATGGGAGAAGCGGGCGGCGTCCGGGGCGGTTGGGGATTCGTACGTGGAGGCATGGGTGCGCTGTCGGATGCGATCGCCGACTCGGCGCGCTCCGCAGGGGTCGAGATACGAACCGAGGCCGACGTCGCCTCGGTAGACATCGTCGACGGGCGCGCCCGTGGTGTCACTTTGCGGGACGGGTCCGAGCTTCGGGGCCGCGCGGTCGTGTCGGGGACGCACCCCACGATCACCTTCCGCGATCTCGTCGGAGAGGCCCATCTCCCCGATGGTCTGGCCGAAGAGATGCGCAACTACCGCACCAGGGGTTCGTCGGCAAAGGTCAATCTCGCCATCTCCGAGCTGCCCGACTTCACGGCGATGCCGGGCACCCGCCTGGGCCCGCAACATCCCGAGTTCGTCATCAGCCCCTCGGTCGACTACCTCGAGCAGGCATGGGATGACGCCAAGTACGGCAGGCCCTCGGCGCGCCCCATGGTCGACTGCGTGATTCCCTCGACCCTGGACCCGACCCTCGCCCCCGAAGGCAGATACGTCGCCACCTGTTTCGTGCAGTACTCCCCCGAGAAGCTGGCGCAGGGGACGTGGGATGAAGAACGCGACGCGCTCGGCGACCGGGTCATCGACGCAATCACCCAGTACGCGCCGAACTTCAAGAACTCGATCGAGCACAGGCAGGTGCTGACTCCGGTCGACCTCGAAGAGCGCTTCGGTTTGATCGGCGGCAACATCTTTCACGGGGAGATGTCGCTCGACCAGCTGTTCTCGTTCCGGCCCGCGCCGGGAGTCGCCGGCTACAGGGCGCCGGTCGACGGGCTGTACCTATGCGGGTCCGGCGCCCACCCGGGCGGTGGCGTCATGGGAATTCCGGGACTCAATGCGTCGAAGGTCGTGGCGAAGGATCTCAGACCGCGCCGTTGGGCGCGCCGCTAGAGGCCCCTAGAGGACGGCTTCCAGGAAGCGGCGCGTTCGTTCGTCGCGCGCGCCGGAGATGAGATCGGCAGGCTTGCCTTCCTCGAGCACCTTGCCTTCATGAAGGAACACCATGCGGCTTGCAACCTCGCGCGCGAAGCCCATCTCGTGAGTCACGACCATCATGGTCATTCCCTCTTTGGCCAGATCCCGCATCACCTCCAGGACCTCCGCAACGAGCTCGGGGTCCAACGCCGAGGTCGGTTCGTCGAACAACATGATCTTCGGCCGCATGCAGAGGGCGCGCGCGATTGCGACCCGTTGCTTCTGGCCGCCTGACAACCTGATCGGATACTCGTCGGCCTTCTCGGCAAGGCCCACTTTGTCGAGCAGTTGCAGCCCGAACTCGCGCGCCTCGCCCTTGGATTCCTTCTTCACTACGCAGGGGGCTTCGATCAGGTTCTCGATCACCGACAGATGCGGGAACAGGTTGAAATCTTGGAACACCATTCCGGCCTTCATGCGTATCTGCCGGACCTGCTCGCGCCTCGCCCGCAGGACGTGGCGCGCCGCTTCCATACGAACGCCGTCGACCTCGATGCAGCCTCCGGTCGGTTCCTCGAGGAAGTTGACGCAGCGGAGCAGCGTGCTCTTTCCCGATCCGGAGCGCCCGAAGATGACGATGACCTCGCCGGGCTCGACGTCGAGCGAAACGCCCCTCAGCACCTGCAGATCGCCGAAGTGCTTCTCGAGGTCTTCGACCCGGATGATCGGGTCCACTTAGTGGCCGCCACCTTCGATTCGAACGTGGCCACGCGAGATCCTGTTCTCGAGCCGCTTCTGAAAGAAGGAGAAGATGCTCGTCAGCAACCAGTAGACCATCGCGGCGAGAGCGAGCGCCTCGAAGGGACGGTTCTGCCCCAGCCCGGTGTTCTGAGCGCGGCCGAACAACTCCACCCCGCTTGCCGCAATTCCGATCAGCGCAGAGTCCTTCAACATGGCGATGAATTCGTTGCCGGTTGGCGGAATGATGACTCGCACGGCCTGTGGCAGCACCACCCGCCGTGTGGTCTGTGCATCGGTCATCCCGAGCGCGTGGGCGGCTTCGATCTGGCCGCCGCCGACCGCCTGGATCCCGGCTCGGAAGATCTCGGTCATATAGGCGCCGTAGTTGATCCCCAGGGCAAGGATGGCGGCAAAGGCAACCGGGAAGATGAAGATCGTTTGGAGGAAAGTTGGCGACGACGGCTTGAACGCGAGCTGGGGCAACGCGAAGTAGATGAAGAGGATCTGGACGACCAGGGGGGTGCCGCGCACGAACGAGACGTAGAAGTTGGCGATCCCTCTGGCCACCGCGCTCTTGGAAAGACGGCCGAGGGCGCCGAAGAGGGCAAGCACCATGGCCAAGGCGATGCCGCCAAAACAGATGGCCAGGGTGAGAGGTATCCCGCCGAGGATGAACGGGCCCCACTCCCGCATGAAGGCGATGTCGAACTGGAACCAGAAGAAGACAAGGATCAGGAGGATTGCGATGCCCGTGTAGACGAGTCCCAGCTTCACCCGGAAGGGCATGCCGGACGAGCCCGCCTCCACGCGGTCGCGGACCCGCCCCATCGTTGCACCGACACCTGCCATCGCTGCGACCTTCCCCCTGAACGGCCCGCCGTCTAGGTCTTCTTCGTCAGGTCCGTTCCGTCGTACCACTTCTCCGACAGCTTGGTGAGAGTGCCGTCGCTGTGCATCTCATCGATGATCCTGCTGACCTCTTCGTAGAACGCCTTGGGGTCGTCCGGAGACGCCTTGTCGATCGCAACCCCCAGCGGCTCGTAGAACAACGGGCCCCCCACAACCTTGATCGGCGTCTCGTCGGCGATGGCGCCTTCCAGCGTGGGAAGTGCGGAGAACACTGCGTCCAGACGCACGCCGTCGCCCAAGGCAAGGTCCTGAATGGCGATCTTGTCGGTCTCGTAGGCCTTGACCTCTGCATCTTTGATGGCCGAGGTGTATTTCTTGCCCAGGATCTCGAGCGTGCCCTCCAGGTACGACTCGTAGCTGCAGGCCGAGCAGACGCCGATGGTCGCGCCGTCGAGATCGGTCGTGGGATCCGTGACATCGGTGTTCGAAGTGTGCACGGCTATCGAGGCCGGTGTGTAGTAGTAGGGGTCGGTGAAATGCAAGACCTTCTGCCGCTCGGGAGTGATCGTCACCGACCCCACACTGAGGTCCCAACGGCCGCTCCAGTTACCGGCAACGATGGCATTGAAGGAGGGAGTCGTGAACTCGACGTCGACCCCGAGGCGCTTGGCTATCTCTTCGGTAACGTCGATGTCGAAGCCCTCGAACTCACCCTCGGGATTCTGGGACGATTGAGGAGGATACTTCGGGTCGGTCGATGCAATGAGCGTGCCTCGGTCCTTGACCACCTGCAGAAGGTCGTTTCCCTCTTTCCCGGCCGTTCCGCCGCCGCCGTCACCACCGTCACCGCCTCCGCTGGGGGCGGTGGTCTCGCCGCCGCAGGCGGCCGCCAGCAGCATCAACGATGTGAGCAGGATGAGCAGGTGCGTTCTCCGCATGGATGTCTCCTTAAGAGTTGTTGGTTGGGAGAGTCTACAAGAGACACAACGACCGGAGTAGTTATGGGGTCGGGCCTCATGCAATGGGGGGTACGCGCGGGTACCCTTTGGCCCATGAATCGCTCGGAGCTGCGGCCCCTGGGAGTCGCCGAGATCGTCGACGTCGCCCTCAAGGTCTACCTCAAGCACGCCCTTGGCCTGTTCAAGCTGGTCGCCATCG
>JACDDL010000016.1 GCA_013817045.1 Actinomycetota bacterium
AGGCCGCACCCACGGCGTCACCCTCGACTGCGACGGCGCGCGCCGCGCCGTCGGATTCGCTCAGCCAGGGGGCGACGAGATCCAGCAAGGTGGAGATCAGCTCGGGGTCGTCGGCCTCCTCCGCCTCCACCGGCTCGATGTCGGCGAGCCCTGCATGCGGCTCCCACGGCTCGGCGACCTCGACGAAAGTCGACCGGTAGGAGGCAAGCGGATACACCGGCTCCCAGCGTTCGATCCTGAGCGGCAGACCGAGCACCTCGGGGTGGGCCCGGGAATCGCCGGTCAGATCCTCGCCGCGCAGGACCCTCTCCTGGGCGACGTAGGCCGCCACGTGCGGGAAGACGAGATGTCCCGCAAGCTCCTCCCAGGTGTGGCCGAACGCGGCAACCTCGGTCAGCGGACCAATCGAAAAGCGCGGCGTGACCGAGTCGAGGACGTCCGCCGCGTACTCCCCCGGCGCCTCGAGGGCGAGCCGGTAATCGATGTGCCCTGCTATGGGCCACAGCTGCTTTCCCCGCTCGATTGCCTCTTCGCAACGGTCCGCGAGATCGACGAGATCGTCCCAACCTCCTGCTGCACAGAGTCCATCGACGGCCCTCAGGAGGCCGTTCAGATCACCCGCTTCTATCAGTGCGCCGAGGCTCTCCATCGGTTCAGGCCAATCGTCTACGGGCGCACAGGGGCCTGGGCCCACCCATGCCCGTCACCCGGCCTCGGCGGTGGGCAGAACCTTGCGGATGACGGGAAGGATGGCGTCGACCCACACGCCGTAGCCGGCCGCGCTGGGGTGAAGCTGGTCCGGGCTGTTGTAGAGGCGGGGATTGGCGGCGAAGCGGGGCCCGGCCACGGCGCGGAGCGGCACCACCGGCACACCCTGGGAGCGAGCCGCGGAGGTGATGGCGTCCTCGACCATCCGCCCCCTCCAGGCCGACAGCGAACGGAGCGGCTCGAGGAACGCTTCGATGTGCATGTCCGGCGCTCCGGCCACGACGACGGCCGCTCCGATCGCCCTCAGCCGCCTCAGCACCTCGTCCATGTCCCTTCGGACCGATTCGATCGGGGTGACGTGGATCGCGTCGTTGGCGCCGATCCCGACGAACACAAGATCCGGATCCGACGCCTCGGCGAGGGGCACCTGCACGGCCAGGACATCGGCCGTGCGCGCCCCGGACATTCCCAGAGCGCTGAGATCCACTCTGTAGCCGTCGTCGCCCAGTTGCGCCGCCAGTCGGGCGGGATAGGACAGCTCGGGCCTGCCCGCTCCCACGCCGGCCGCCGTCGAATCCCCCAGCACCACCAGCCTCAACGGTCTGCCGGAGGCCGGGCCCCAGCGTCCGCCTATCTCGAGAGCGGGCCCGGTGGGCAGATATTCCCGGCGCGCGGCTATCAAGACCTCGACGCCCACGATCGCGCCTAGACTCACAACTGCGAGCGCCAGACAGAGAACCGTGCGCTTCAACATTGCCTACGAGCCCAAGGAGGCGGGTATGGACGACATTCTCCAATGTCCGGAATGCGTGCTTCGATTTACCTCCCGCTCGGAGCTCCAGCAACATCTCATGCTCGACCACCCCCGGCGCGACGATGACGATCCGGGCAAGACCCACGAGCATCCCTTGGCGACACCACCCGAACCGCGGCCCGGGAGGTAGACCCAGGCACTCTCAGATTCGTCGGGGCGGCCTGCGCGAGCGGCGGTGCTGGCGAACCTTGGGGTTCCTGCGCCGGGGCCGTGCCTCGGGCTCCGGCATACGCCTGGGTCTCTGCTGTTGGGCCTTCTGTATGGCGGCCACGATCTCCTGCTGCAGCTTCTCGTCGGTCGCACCCGAGCTGAGCAGCAGTTGGAACAGGACGGTTCTTTCGAACTGCTCGACCGATTCGCTCACCTTGTCGCGCCGGCCCGTGGGTGAATCCCACTCCGCAATGATGCGGCCGGCAAAAGGCACTCCTACCCGCAGTGGGGTGGCGCCGACCTTTCCTTCCCAGATGACTTCCCCTGGCTCCATCTCTTCTCCTCGCGATTCGGACAGCCCAGCCCCGCTCGGCCGGGGATCAAGCGCCCACACCCCATCTGCAGCTTAAGGCGGAGGAGCACTCTAGGAGGCGCGCACCTCGAGAACCTCGACCTGCAGAACGCCACCGGGAGTTTCGGCCATGACCGTTTCCCCGGTGCGGTGCCCGATCAGGCTTCGTCCTACCGGAGATTCGGGTGTGAGTACGTCGTGGCCCCCGCCTCGCTCTTCCCGCAGTCCGAGAAGATAGGTTTCCGGCTCTTCGCCCTCGTAGGAGATGGTGACGAGCTTGCCGGGCCCGATCACGCCGTCATCGGTCGCCACGATCAGCTCGGCGTTCTCGATCATCTGCCGAAGCTGTCTGATTCGTGCTTCCTGCAAACCCTGCTGCTCGCGCGCCGCGTGGTACTCGGCGTTCTCACTGAGGTCGCCGTGGGACCGCGCCACCCCGATCGCGTGGCTGATATTCGTGCGTCCCTCACCTTCGAGGTGAGCGAGCTCGTCCTTGAGGCGATCGTATGCCGCCCCGGTCAACGGAACCTTCTTTGCGTCGTCCATGACGTCAATCTTACGCGACGCACCTCACATCGAGCCGCATAGGATCATCCAATGCCGCCAGGGGGCAAGGAGAGCCTGCAGGGAAAGGTCTGCATCATCACCGGCGCGGGTCGCGGCATCGGCCGGGCCGTCGCCGAAGCCTTCGCGCACCAGGGGGCCGGCGTCGTCGTGAACGATGTAGACCGAGCCGCGGCCGAGGCCGTGGTTCAAGACCTGGGCTCGGACGCCGCAGCCGACGATCACGCGATGGGGACCGTGGCCGCCGCCGACGGTCTCCTCTCGGCGGCGCTCGGGATCTTCGGCCGCGTCGATGTCCTCGTGAACAACGCGGGGGTGCTGCGCGATCGGATGCTTCACAACATGAGCGAAGAGGAGTTCGACGAGGTCATCCGAGTCCATTTGAAGGGGACGTGGGCCTGCGGTCGCGCGGCCGTAAGACATTGGCGGCCGCTCGCCAAGGCGGAGGGCGCCGGCGCGCCCAACCGAAAGATCATCAACGTAACGTCGGCCTCGGGTCTCATCGGAGCGGTCGGGCAGTCGAACTACGCCGCGGCCAAGATGGGGATTGTCGGATTGACGAAATCGTGGGCGAAAGAGCTGGGGCCGTTGTCGATCAACGTCAACGCGGTGGCTCCTGCGGCGCTCACCGGGATGACCGAGCCCCTCATGTCCGATCCAGAGGCGGCGGCCAAAAGGTTGGACCGTTTTCCGCTGGGTCGCTATGGGCGCCCCGACGAGATCGCTCCCGCCTTCGTCTATCTGGCTTCTGCCGATTCGGACTACGTTACCGGCCAGACTCTGTGCGTCGACGGCGGGCTGGTTATCTAGAGTGCTCCTTTGCCCAAGGAACCGCCGACTTTCGGGCGAGGCCTAGCCGAGCAAACCGGAAACGGCAATGACCGTGATGGGGACCAGGAACAACGCTGCGGTGAACGCGGCGAGGCGCGTCTTGCTCTCGATGACCTGCCTTTGAAAACGCCACACCAATCTGTGGACCGGTGTGTAGAAGAACCCGAGCAGTATGACGCTCAACAAGGTCGCGGCCATCACCTCTGCGAGCACGATGCGCACCGCTGCAGGTGAGTTCAGCGCAAAGGCAGCCAGCATCGTGTCTCCCAGCGTCGTGATATTCGCCCCCATGACGTAGGGGAGAATGTCCTCGCGCCGCGCATAACGCTTGGTTACCAGGGGAACCAGGACGGTAAGGGCAACAGACACCGACATCGTGACAAGCGCAACCAGCGATCCCAAACCGAACATCGGCCACTTGCGCGACAACCATTTTCCCTGCGAACGCTCCTCGACCTCTTTGTCGATCTTCGGCAAGACGGTGTCGGTCAACTTGAAGGACACCAGGAGCACCCCGAGTCCGCCGAGAAAGATCACCGCAGCCGGCAGGTTCTCCACTCGTGCGAGAAGGCCCCCGTACACGAGGTCGATGACATCTGAGAACTGCCCGGGGAAATGTAGCTCGAGGGAATGGAACGGTCCAAAGTTCAGCAATGCAAGACCGATGAGCGCGCCGGGAACGTAGACCAATGCGGTGGTCGAAAGCGCGATCACCGCGGTTGCCACCGGCGCCTTACGCTCGCCGGCCCCTCCCCTCAGCGCGTAGATCACGGCAACTACCAAGACGACGAACGCCGCTCCCAGCCGTGAGCCGGTAAGCATGGTGAAGCCCTGGATCTCGCTGATGGAACGGGCCTCGACCAGAGTGAGCGCGGTGGCGGCCATGGGAGAGCCGGACAGCACGAACAGCGCTCCGACCCACCCCAGCCCCAGCGTCGAACCGGCATTGCGAACCAGCAGGCCTTCGTTGTTCAAGATGTCGAGGCTTGCCGCTCCCGTCTTCATCAACTGGAGGGCTCCGACGAACAGAAACAGGGCCGCCACGAACCGAACGAGCCCCCACGCCCGGTGGAGGATCAGAGCACCGGCGCCTGCGCGCGGCCGGGAAGGCTTCCCGGGCTCAGCCGTCCCAAGTGCGCCCTCTTGCTGTGACGGCACGCTCCTCTCGGTTCGATTCAAGTCGTCGTACTCACATTCTGCCTCTCGGCCTGGCGCCTGCATGCGAGGTCGTTCGGGAGCCGGCTCTGGATGGCGGCCACCGGCGACCACTACCGGCGACCACTAAGGATGCACGACATCGCAGACAATAGTGTGGACGTGAACGAGGAACTGCGAAGTTGGGCCGAGGGGAGAGAGGAGGTCGACGCGGTCGCGATCCGCATCGGCCTCAACGGGGCGCAGCTCGTCCTGGTCGACAGCACAGGGGAATGGGAGCGTTGGGTCTACCCTTCCCTGGACGAGGCGGCCGAGGCGGCGGGCGCTCTCGAGCTCCCCGTCCACACCGGAGAGTATCCGGAAGAGGTCCGTACCCGGATGAACCGCCACCAGCGTTCGGCGGACAGCTTCGGGCGCGCCTCCTACCCGGAGCAGGGCCGGGTGGGCCCGGTCATCCCCTATCCCGAGAATCGTCCTCGGCCCGCCGGGTCTGGGATGACCGATGGACCTCCGTCACATCGATCACCGGAGGAGGCCGGTCCCTAGAGCGCGATGCCCCCGGACCACCGCTCCGGCGGCTTCGCCCGAGCCGCCGGGCCGCCCACCAGCCGAGGAGTCTCCGGCTGACACCCTTGACGACCACCCGTGCGGGCGGCAACAGGAGAAGGATCCCGAAGGCATCGGTCAGGAACCCGGGGGTCATCAACAAGGCGCCGCCCAGGAGGATGAGGGCCCCGTCGGTCACCTCGGCCGTGGGCATCTGCCCCCGGGACAACGTGGCCCGGAGCCGGCCCCAGGTCTGGAGCCCCTGCTGTTTGAGCAGCCACGCCCCTGCAACCGAGATCAGCACCAGCAGGACGAGCGTGACACCGAGCCCAAGCTCGCCGGCCACCTGGAGGATGATCCAGAGCTCGACGACCGGCACCGCCAGCAGCAGCAAGAAGAGCGCCCCAACCATGTGGTCAGTATGTAGTGATATAGCTACGCGGATGACAAGCCGCCCGCCCGAGCCCGGAAACCCTCGGTGCCCGTAACCACCACCGTGCGGAAGCTGACCTTCGGCGAGGGCATGGATCACCTGGATGAGGGCGGAGCAGCACTGGTCGACCTTCGGCCCGTCGAGAGCTACCTCGAATCCCACATCCCCGGATCGCTCGCGTTGGTCTACGAGTTCGGGCCGGGACTCGCAGGGCGCGCCCGCGACTGCCTGCCACTCGACCTCGGATTGATCCTCCTCGACCCGGGGCAAGTCGACCTTGGAAATGCCGCCGCCGCTCTCAGGGGTAAGGGGTTCACGGTGATGGGGGCAATCGATGATGCTCTGGAAGCCTGGCCGGAGTCACGAGGAGCGCTCGGATCCACCGACGTCATCGGCGGACGTGACACGCCCTCCGGGCAGGTGCTCGACGTCGGAGATCCCGGAGTGGCGCCCCTGCAAGACGCCACGTCTATCCCGATCGAACGGTTGTACCGGCGGGCAGGAGAGCTCGAAGGCGCCTCTCCCATCACCCTCGCCGCCGGCTACGGCGTGCGCGCCGCGCTGGCCGTAGGCATTCTCGAGCAGCACAGGGTGGAGAAGATCGTCTTCTGGAGAACGCTCGGCTGAGCTACTCCTCCCCTTTTGCGATCAGATAACCACGAGCGCGTTCGGTCATCGGGTAGGCGCCGACCAAGGTCCAGAACCGCTCCGAATGCTCGGGCACGAGCAGGTGAGCAAGCTCGTGGAGGATGACGTAATCGCGCACCCAGGGCGGGTAATCGGCGATCGCCGTGGAGATCACGATAGAGCCGTCCTGCGGGGAGCAGGAGCCCCAGCGGGAACGTTGTCGACCGACCCATGAGATGTCCCGTGGACGCACTCCGCCGAGGTACCTGTCCCCTAGCCGGGCCGCCCGGCGGTAAAGCGCCCCTTCGTCGTTGAGCCGGTCGCGGCGCATTCTCGAGCTCAGTCGGCCGGCCATCTCGGTCACCCAGTGCTGTTCGTCCGCCTGCGAGAGGCGTGCGGGGATCGAGACCACCAGGGCGTCGGAGATGATCTCGGCAGAAATCGTCTTCTTCCTTCTGGCACTCCGCCGGACTTCGATGCGACCGAAATCCTCCTCGAGCCCGGGGACCTCGAAGGGCAGTCGGTTGTCGGGCATGGCGTTGATCCTAGGACGCAGAGCGGGCCTCACAACTGCCTTGTGGCTGAGTCACAACGCGAGGCCTTCTTCTCTGACCCTCCGGCGTTTGCAAGTCCTTGTGAAAGGCTTCACAATGTCCTTGAGCGACAAAAAGTACTGAAGTACCGGAGCCCTCTCCGTTATCCGCCCATCCCCCCCGGCGGAGAGGGCTCTTTTCTTCGTTACGGGACAACCCGGCGGAGTGTCCCTGCGAGCCGGCCGGCCGGGCCCGTGACTCGGCCCTCGAGGATGCCGTAGAGCCAGCCCAGGCGAGCCTCTGCGAATCCCATCGCCCGGCCGATGGCCCGGCCGCCCCAACTGTCCCACGGGGACCCGCAGACGCGAGGGGCACCCCGCAGAAACGCGTGGGCCAGGCCGCGGGCCGCAGGCGACCGGACGATAGCCCCGTGACCGTTCCAGCCCTCCGGGCCCAGAACGTGACTTTGTTCCTCGGGCATAATCGCGCGGTCTGAAGGGACCACCAGGTCGTTGGGCATGGTCAGCGCCAGAGCCCGCGTCCCGTAGACGATGTCCTCACGCGCCAGGCCCCGCATGAGGCTCGATCCGGGTACGAGTTGTTCGACCGACCGGCCACCCGGGTCCGGGAGCCCGCCCACGAGGCGCCGGGCGCCCCACAGCACCGGCGCACCCGATAACGTCTTGTCCCGGACGTCCCGGAGTGAGCCCGCGATCGGGGCGCCGGTGTGGGGCGTGGCCAGGGTCACCAGGTGCTCGACCCGCGGGAGATCCGAGACCCATGGGTGAGCGAGCCTCTGGAGGAACAGGCGCGCCACGACACCTCCCTGGGAATGCGCGATGAGATCGACGTCGGCGCCGGGACGGCGCCGTGCGATGGCCGCCAGAAGATCGCGCAGCCGTCTCGCCGCTAAAAGGATGTCCCCGTAGGTGTCCGTAGCCCGGTAGGGGCGGTGACGCCCCCGGCCCCCGTGGCCGGCATAGGAGAATCGATAGGTGTCTTCGGGCCTGTAGCCGAGCAGCCCCCGGCCGAGGTTGAAGAGGTCGGAGTTGCCGCCACCCCTTGTGGCGCTGCTCAGTCCCGCCACCAGGACCGCCACGTTGTCGTTGGGCGGGGGCGGTTTCGCGGCGATGGGACGAGGCTCGACACATTCGGCCGCTGTCGGCTGCATCGACCCGGGGTCGTCGAGAACAGGCGCCAGGTGCACCGAGGCGCTGAGATCGACCGGTCCGAGGTACTCCATCGGGTCCACGTAGACCCCATCGAGCTTGACTCCGAAGTGGAGCCCACCGGCTCCGGAGCGATGATCCGTCCCGGCCCGACCGATCCATTGGCCCTGTTCGACCCCGGTGCCCTGGATGACCTGGATCTGGCTCAGAATCGAGTAGGTCGATCTGAGCCCGCCACCGTGATCGATCGTCACCGAGAGATCACCGGCCACGGAACCGGCCCAGCTCACCGTCCCCGCCCCCGCCGCCCGTACCCCGGCGCCGTGCGCCACGTCGTAGTCGATCCCGCGATGGCCGGGCCCGTATGGGCTCGAGGGGGCGAGGAAGGGCCTCAGGACCGCGCCATCCACAGGGGGAACGAGCCAGCCGAGCGCAGCCACCGCTGGTGCGGCCTGGTTCAGGACCGCGATGATCATCACAAGAAGCGGAACCCACATCCGGCGTCGGCTCATGGGCCACCATGGCGCAGGCGGAGCGCCGAAAGAGTGGCCGGCGTCACCTTCGGACCACATGGTCCTCTCCCACCAAGGGCACCCGGGCGGTGGTGGATAATCCATTAGATGACCGGACCCGGCCGTGTCGCCCTGTACCTGCAGGACAAGCATTCCATCAGGGACGGCATGGCCTTCGCCCGGCGCGCCGAAGCGGCCGGGTTCGAGGCCGTCTGGCAGGCCGAGTCCCGCCTGGTCCGGGAGGCGACCGTCCCCATGGCCGCCTTCGCCGCCTCGACAAGCGACATAAGGGTCGGCTCCGGGGTGGTCAATACGTGGACGCGCAACATCGGTCTGCTCGCCGCCACCTTCGTGACCCTCGACGACCTCGCGCCGGGCCGGGTGCTGCTCGGCCTCGGCGCCTGGTGGGATCCCCTTGCCTCGAAGGTCGGGATCGAACGACGCCGCCCACTCGCCTGCATGCGCGAGACGATCGAAGCGTGCCGCGCACTGTTCACGCTCGAAGAGGTCAGCTACTCAGGCGATTTCGTCCACCTCGACGGGGTGCGCATCGACGTTGTCCATGGGAACGCCTCCGCCAGGGACATCCCCATCTACGTCGGCGCAACGGGGCCGAAGATGCTCGAGCTTGCCGGCGCCGTCGGCGACGGGGTGCTCCTCAATTACATGGTGTCGCCCGCCTACAACGACGACGCCATGGAGCGCCTCGAAGCGGGCGCACGGCGCGCCGGAAGAACGATCGACGACATCGACCGCCCCCAGCTCGTGGTGTGCTCGATGGACGACGACCGGGACGCGGCTCTGGAGCGCGCACGTCTGCTGCTGACCCAGTATCTCGGTCAGCAGCCCCACATCATGAAGGCGTCGGGTGTCGATCCCGTCCTGATCGAGGAGATCAACGCAATCGTCGACTGGCCTGCAACCCACGACGAGATCGCCAAGGCGTCCGCTCTCGTACCCGATGAAGTGGTGCAACTGGTGAGTGCATCGGGCACGCCCCAGGAGTGCCGCGCCAAGGTCGATGAGTACATGGCTCACGGGGCGACCTGCCCGGTCCTCTACCCGCTGGGCGACGACGTCGACGCAATGATCGACGCATTCGCACCATCGGGGAAGACGTTCCCTATGGCGAGCCGCCCGTTCAGAGAACGCAGCCGGCTTCGCGATCGACCGGCATCGAAGGGGAAGTCTCCATGACCGAGCTTGTGGACGCCGCGCTCCGTTATCGCGACGACGTCACTCAGTTTGTCCGCGACCTCGTGGCCATCCCTTCCTTCTCGGGCGAGGAAGGTGATGTGGCGCGCCGGATCGTGGCCGAGATGAACGCGCTCGGTTTCAGCGAAGCCTCGACAGACGCAATGGGGAACGTGGTCGGACGAATCGGCGACGGCCCTACGAAGATTGTTCTCGACGCGCACATGGACACCGTCGGCGTCGGTGATCCGGGGGCGTGGGCGCATGATCCCTTCACCGGCAAGGTGGCCGACGGGGTGGTGCACGGACGAGGCGCGTCGGACAACAAGGGCGCCATTGCCTCCCACGTCTACGCCGGAGCCCTGATGCAGGAACGCGGTCTGGACGGCGCCGACGTGACCGTGTACGTCGTCGGCACGGTGATGGAGGAGAGCTTCGACGGACTGGCCCTGGGCTACCTGCTGACCGAAACCCTGGAGGGCGTCGACGCCGTCGTGCTCGGCGAATGCACGGATCTTGCGGTGTACCGGGGGCACCGGGGCCGCATGGAGATGCGCACGACCATCAAGGGGAAGTCGGCGCATGCGAGCGCGCCGGAGCGGGGCGACAATGCGATCTCGGCGATAGCTCCGCTGGTGAGCGAGATAGACGATCTCCACAACAGGCTGGGGTCCGACGACTTTCTAGGTAAGGGCTCGCTGGCCGCGACCAACATCGAGTGCACCACCGCGTCGCTCAATGCCATCCCCGACTCATGCACGATCCATCTCGACCGCAGGCTCACCTTCGGCGATACCCTCGAGTCGGCAAAGGCGGAGATAGCCGCATTACCGTCGGCGGCGCGGGCAAGCATCGAGGTCCCCAGCGCCACGGTGACTTCCTACACCGGACATCAGCTCGAGATGGACGCTTACTTTCCCACCTGGGTGCTGGACGAAGACCATCCGCTCGTCCGGGCGGGTCTGGACGCGGGGACGATGGCGTTGGGATCCGCTCCTGCAACGGGTAAATGGACCTTTTCGACCAACGGCGTGTCGTCGGCCGGACGCCTCGGCATCCCCACGATCGGCTTCGGGCCGAGCGAGGAAAAATGGGCGCACACCGTCCTCGACCAGTGCCCCATCGATCATCTGGTCGCATCGATCGCGTTCTACGCCGCGCTGCCCGCCGCCATCGAACGTCAGGGGATAGGCCGATGACCGAACCATCCGCTCAACGAATCGAATTCCATGTGAACGGCGACGCCGTCGAGGTTGACGCAGCTCCTGACGAGACGTTGCTCGACGTGCTGCGCGAGCACCTCGGCCTGCTCGCTGCAAAGGACGGCTGCCAGCCCGAGGGATATTGTGGCGCCTGCACCGTCCTGGTGGACGGCCGCGCCCGGGTGGCGTGCTCGCAGGCGGCATCGAAGTTTGCAGGAAAAGAGATCGTCACGCTCGAGGGCCTCGGCGACCAGGAGCGCGAGGCTTTTGCACTTGCATTCGCAGCAACCGGTGCATCGCAGTGCGGGTTCTGCTCGCCCGGGATAGTGATGAAGGCGCACGATCTATTGCGTAAGAAGCCGGACCCGTCGCGCTCCGAGATCGCAAGCGCCCTCGGCGGCAATCTCTGCCGCTGCACCGGCTATGTGAAAGTCATCGACGCCATCGAGATGGCCGGCCGCATCGCCGCGGGTCACGAACAGCCGCACCTGGACTTCTCAGGACGGTTGGGCACCCGCACACCAAAGTACGAGGCGTTCGAGATGTCTCTCGGTATTAAGCCGTTCATAGCCGATATGTCGGTCGAGGGAATGCTTCACGGAGCATTGTGCTTTTCGGAGCACCCACGCGCCGAGGTGCTCAGGATCGACACGACCAAGGCCGCGGCCATGGTCGGAGTAGTTGCCATTGCCCTTGCGGCCGACGTTGCCGGCGAACGCGCCGTGGGGTGCATCTACGACGACTGGCCGGTGCTGGTCGCCGAGGGAGAATCGACCCGTTACGTCGGCGATGTGCTTGCGGCCGTCGCGGCAACTTCTCGTCACACTGCTCGGCGCGCCGCGGCGGCCGTCGAAATCGAGTACAGGGTGCTCGAACCGGTGACGGACCCCGAGATGGCGCTGCGCCCCGGCGCTCCGATGGTCCACGACAAGGGCAACCTGCACAAGAAGTGGACGATAAAGAGGGGCGACGCAGACGCGGCCCTCGGCAACTCGGCCCATGTCATCACCGAGACCTTCCAGACCCAGTTCATCGAACACGCCTTTCTCGAGCCGGAATCAGCCCTCGCCTACGACACCGACGAGGGAATGCGTGTGTTCTCGGGCGGGCAGGGCGTCTGGGACGACCGCCGGCAGATCGCCCGGATCCTCGGTGAACCGGAGGACCGTGTGCGCGTGACGCTCGTATCCAACGGAGGCGCCTTCGGTGCAAAGGAGGATCTGGGCGTCAACGGCCAGGCGGCGGTGCTCGCCCGGCTCACCCGCCGGCCGGTGAAACTGACGCTGTCGCGCGACGAGTCGATCCGTATGCACTCCAAACGCCACCCTCTGCGGATGACCTATACCCTCGGATGTGAAGCCAACGGCAAGCTGACCGGGATCAAGGCGCGCATCATCGGAGACACGGGCGCGTATGCGAGCGTCGGCGACAAGGTTCTGCAGCGCGCCTGCGGGCACTCGTGCAGCGCATATGAGCTCGAGCACGTCGACGTCGAGGCAAGCGCTGTGTTCACCAACAATCCGCCGTGCGGAGCAATGCGCGGCTTTGGTTCGAATCAGGCGAACTTCGCCATGGAGGGGGCCCTCGACCGGCTCGCTGCCGAAGTGGGCCTCGACGGATGGGAGATCCGTTATCTGAACGCGCTCGAGACCGGTTCCACGTTCGGCACCGGACAGGTGTTGGGCGAGGGTGTCGGGCTCAAGAAATGCCTTGATGCGGTGAAGGACGCGTACAAGGGCGCCCGCTATGCCGGAGTCAGCTGCGCGGTCAAGAACGTCGGTGTCGGCAATGGTCTGCCCGAATACGGACGGGCCTCGGTTGAAGTCGCCGACGACGGCTCAATCCTCATTCGCCATTCGTGGACCGAGATGGGCCAGGGCGTTCACACGGTGCTGCAACAGGTCGCGTGCGAAGAGTTGGCCGAAGCGGGCGTCGAGCTCAAGAATGTGCGGGTCGCGGTCGACACCGAGCGCGAGTTCGCAACCGGTCAGACGACCGCGTCGCGCGGGACCTTCCTCGGTGGCTTGGCGGTCAAGCGCGCTTGCGAGAAGCTCAAGGCCGAGCTCAACGGAAGCCTGCTGTCGGAGCTTGCGGGGCGGGAGTTCACCGGCGAGATCGAATTCAAAGTCACACAGCCGATGGACGATCCCGAGCTTGCGCGCTCCCATATCTGCTTCGGCTGGGGCGCCCAGGTCGTGATCCTCGACGACGCGGGGAAGATCGAAAAGGTGGTCGCGGCGCACGACGTGGGCAGGGTGATGAACGCCAACCTGCTCGAGGGGCAGATCGAAGGCGCCGTGCACATGGGCCTCGGGCATTCCCTGACCGAGGAGTTCATCGTCCGAGACGGCCATGTGGAGACCCCGACCCTGAAGTCACAGGGCATCATCCCCGCCAAGGGGATGCCCGCGGTCGAATGCATCTTCATCGAGGAGCCCCAGCCGGAAGGCCCGTACGGCGCCAAAGGGGTGGGCGAGATCGGGCTCGTGCCCACTGCGGGCGCAGTCGCGGCGGCGGTGCACGCGTTCGACGGACGGTGGCGCACGAGCCTCCCCATGAAGGACAGCGCGGCGGCCAAGGCGGCCCACCCGAAGGCGGTATCGAGGCTCGGCGGAGCACGCGACCGGCGCGCCTCCGAGGAGAGCTAGATGGGGACGGTCACCGAGCTCGTCTGCGTCGCTTGCGGGAGCGCCTACGCACCGGACGAAGTCGCCTACACGTGTCCCAAGCACGACGGGCTCGAGGGCATCCTCGACGTGCGCTACGACCTGGGCGCCGCGGCGGCCTCCGGCTTCGGGCCCGGGGCGCTCGGCGAACGTCCGGTCACCGACAGCCTGCGGCGCTATCGGGAACTGCTCCCCGTCCCCGACGAGCAGGCCGAAGCCTATCCGCAGGACTGGATCGGGCGCACCCCGATCATCGACGTGCCCGAGGTCGCAAAGCACCTCGGCCTGCGAGCCCTGTCGGTCAAGGACGACGGGAGGCTCCCGACCGGATCGTTCAAGGACCGCGCCTCCGCCGTCGGGGCCACGAGGGCGCGCCTGGAAGGGCGCGCCGAGATGACCTGCTCGTCGACGGGCAACGCCGCATCTTCGCTTGCCGGAGTGTGCGCCCATACCGGTCTGACCGCCTACATCTTCGTGCCCGAGCATGCCCCCGAGGCCAAAGTCGCTCAGCTTGCGATCTTCGGGGCCCGGGTGATGCTCGTGCAGGGCACTTACGACGAGGCTTACTACCTCTGCCAGGACGCCGCCGAAGCCTTCGGCTGGTACAACCGGAACTGCGCCGTGAACCCCTACCTGGTGGAGGGCAAGAAGACCTGCGGCCTCGAGCTCGCCGAGCAGATCGGCGACGATCCTCCCGACTGGATCTCCGTATCGGTCGGTGACGGCTGCACGGTGGCCGGGATCTACAAGGGGCTCGGCGAGATGGCGCACTTCGGGTTCATCGAGAGCATCCCGCGCCTGCTCGCGGTCCAGGCTCGAGGGGCGAATCCCATCTCGACCGCATGGCGCGCCGATGCGGACGACATCACGGCTCAAGACGCAGCCACCATGGCCGACTCGATCGCAGTCGGCCGTCCGCGCAATGCGCAAAAGGCGCTGAACGCGGTGCGTGGTTCGGGCGGAGCCTTCGTCGACGTCACCGACGCCGAGATCATGAAGGCCGCATACGAGCTCGCCTCCCTGGGCGGAGTCTTCGGCGAGCCTGCCGGGGTCGCCGGCATCGCAGGGATAGCGCGGGCGCGGAGCGAAGGCATCGTTGCAGGCGGCGATCGCGTCCTCCACGTCGTGACCGGCAACGGGCTGAAGGACGCCGGCGCAGCCCGGCGCGCCGCTCCGGCGCCGCCCGCCATCGCTCCCCGCCTCGACGACGTGCGCGCCCTCCTGGATCAGACCGCCCCTTGAGCCCCGTCCTGCACGGGGGGCTGTTGGCCGACCCTGCCAGGGAGTTGGTGATCCAAGCGGATCTCGGCATCTCGGGGGGGCGCATCGGAGGCGTTCCGTCGGACGATGCCGAGAAGGTCGACGTCTCGGGATGCGTGGTGATGCCCGGCAACGTCTGCGCCCACCATCACCTCTACTCGTCCCTCGCTCGCGGCATGCCCGGACCGAGCCGGGCCCCCCGCAACTTCGTCGAGATCCTCGAGCTCATCTGGTGGCGCCTTGACCGGGCGCTCGATGCCGAGAGCATCAGGCTGTCGGCGCTTCTCGGCGCGGTCGAGGCAGCATGCGCCGGAACCACGTCGATAACCGACCACCATGCATCGCCCTCCGTAATCGACGGATCGCTCGACCTCGTCGCCGACGCCGTGCAGGAAGCGGGCTTGCGCGCAGTCGTGTGCTACGAGGTCACGGACAGGCACGGAGAAGAAGGGGGCCGCGCCGGGATAGCCGAGAACGCACGCTTTCTGCGCACCAACCAAAGGCCGCTGGTACGCGGCATGGCGGGCGCGCACGCGTCCTTCACCATCGGTCCGGCCACGCTCGACGCGCTTGTAGGTGCGGCGCGCGATCTCGGCGCGCCGCTGCACATCCACCTTGCAGAGGACGGCTGCGATCAGCAGGATTCACTCGAACGCTATGGCGAGCGCGTGGTCCATCGTCTGATACGCGCGGGCGCGCTCGGAGAGGGCGATCTCGTCGCCCACGGCGTGCACCTCGACGATTCGGAGATCGACGGCCTGGTGACGTCGGGGGCGTGGGTAGCTCACAATCCGCGCTCCAACATGAACAACGGCGTCGGAGGCGCGCGCGCCTCCGACATGGGAGAGCGCGTTGCCCTCGGCACCGACGGCTTGGACGGTGACATGTTCGCCGAGGCGCGCGCCTGCTACCTGAAGAGACGAGAGTCGGATCTAAACGCCGGCCCCGAGTGGGCACAACGCCTTCTGTCCACGGGCGCCGGTCTCGTTGCGTCCGTTTTCGGCGAACCGGCGTTAGGCAGTCTCGAAGCCGGCGCACCGGCGGACCTGATCGTTCTCGACCCCCACCTCCCCACCCCCTTGTCCGACGCCAACATGGCCGGACACCTGTTGTTCGGCATGAACGCGTCACATGTGCGGGACGTCATGGTCGCGGGGCGATGGATCGTGCGCGACCGGCGTCATCTGCTGATCGACGAGGCTTCCCTGGCGGCGCGCTGCCGCGTCGCCGCCCCCGAGCTGTGGGGCCGCATCGCAGACGGCTCTGGGCTCGGCGCGCCGAAACTGTGACATATTCACGTCCTCTTCAAAATGAGTGGGAGGCGTCACCTTGAGTCGCAGCGATCTTTTTGGCAGGGACTTCATTTCGACGGCCGACTGGTCGGTCGACGAGCTGGGCATCGCTCTCGACGTCGCGGCCGAGCTCAAATCGGCATTCGCCTCGGGCCGGCCCCACCGGCTGCTGGCCGACAAGACCCTGTTCATGATCTTTTTGGATCTTTCGACCAGAACCCGCAACGCATTCGAAGCCGGTATGACGCAGCTTGGAGGGCACGCTCACTTCATAGACGCCAACACGTCTCAGATAGCCCATGGTGAAAGCCCGCGCGACATGGGGATCATCCTGTCCTCGTACGGGCACGGAATTGCTATTCGCCACGACAAAGTACCCGGAGAAGGCAACGCGTACATGCGGGCCGTCGCCGATGCCGGTGGCGCGCCGGTGATCAATCTGCAGTGCGACGAGGATCATCCGACCCAACAACTTGCCGACCTCATGACGATCGAGGAAGTCTTCGGCACGCGCGACCTCTCGAGCATGAAGGTGTGCGTCTCGTGGGCCTTTGCACCCTCGTATGCAAAGCCGATGAGCGTTCCCCAGGGCCTGGCGCTTTTGCTGCCGCGCTTCGGCGCCGATCTCACGATCGCCCGTCCTCCCGAGTACCGCTTGATGCCGCACGTCATGGAGCGCGCTCACCGGCTCGCCCACGAGGGCGGCGGAAGCATCACCGAGACAGCCGACATGGAGGAGGGCTTCGCCGGCGCGCAGGTCGTCTACCCGAAGTCGTGGGGCGCGGAGCATCTGTTCGGCAACGAATCGGAAGCGCTGGCGCTCAACGCCCGATACCGCGACTGGATCTGCGACGGACGCCGCATGTCGCTGGCCGCCGGCGACGCGATCTACATGCACTGCCTTCCGGCCGACCGGGGACACGAGGTGACCGACGAGGTCATCGACGGCGACCGATCGGTGGTGTTCGAGGAGGCCGCCAATCGCCTCCACACCGGCAAGGCGGTAATGGCGCTGACGATGGGTGGCTACCCGGAGCACGCGTGACCGGCCCGGCGCGCCCGCGGCCCACGAAAGCGGAGCTCGTCGAGGCGTACGGCAAGAAGGTTCCAGACATCATCGGCCCCGGACTCGAGGTGCTCTTCTGCGGCATCAACCCCGGCCTGTATTCGGGGGCGGTCGGCAGGAACGGCCCACCGCATACTTTGGTCGAAAACGCAGGCTGGGTGCCATTTCTCGACCAGAGAACGCGTGAGACCGGCCTAGCGGAGGCGGATCACGTTGCCCGTGACCAGGCGCGCCCCGTCGGAGGCGAGCCAGGCGATCACCTCGGCGACCTCTTCCGGGCGGGCAACCCCCACCAGCTCGTCGCTGGCCTCGACCGACCGGCGCACCTCCTCGGTTATCCAGCCGGTGTCGGTCACGGGCGGATAGACGATGTTGGCAGTGACCCCGAAACCTGCGAGCTCCGACGAGGCCGACATCGTGTAGTTCTCGAGGGCGGCCTTGGCGGCCCCGTAGCTCACCTCTTCGGGAAAGCCGAACGGGCCCCCCGAGGTGAGGCCCACTATCCGGCCCCATGACGCCGCGCGCATCACGTGGCGACGCGCGAACTCCGCAATCAGGAGCGCGCCGGCGCGCGCGTCCACGGCGAACTGCCGATCAAAGGAGGCAGCCGAGACGGGTTGCAGGGCGCGGCCCAGGCGGTCGGCCGTCGCAGGCTTGAAGGTGTCCGCCAGCCACGCACTGGCGTTGTTGACCAGAATGTCCACCTGACCTAGGCGACGCTCGGCCGCATCGAACAGGATCGCCGGACCGGCCGGATCGGCCAGGTCCACCTCGATCGAAGATGCCCGTCCGCCCTCGTCCGAGATCGCGGCCACGACATCGTCTGCCGGCGCCGCCCGGTTCAGCCGGTAGCTCTCCGGGGTTCCGCTATCGGCCGGGTGATCGATTCTGAGATAGGTCAAGAGGACGGCTGCTCCGCGCGCACCGAGCAGACGGGCCGTCGCGGCGCCGATGCCATGATTGGCGCCCGTGACGATTGCAACCCGCCCGGCCAGGTCGGAGGAGGGTGGAGAATTCAGGTTAGGGCCCGGCGTGGGGAGCGACGGGCAACGTCGGTCCGAGCCCGGGCAGCTCGTTGCTGGTCAGCCACAGCCTGAAGTGAAGGAGCTCCGGATCGACGAGGTCGCCGGCGGAATCGGTCGCCTCGAGATCGGCGCCCGACTGTGACAACGCAGCCTGCAGAGCCGAGAACATCCTCAGCGATCTCGACGCCAGAAGGATATCGGTAGAGGGGCCGGCCTCGTCGGATGGGGTGGGGATGAAGCCGTCGCCGAAGCGGCGCGCCGACGTCAGGCGGTCGATCTCGAGGACTCTGCGGTCGGTGATCTTGTCGACGTAACCAAGCGTGCGCTTTTGTGCGACCCGCAGCCATCCGACCAGGTTGCCCATCGGGTTCATCGCAGTGCCGTTGGCCGAGTAGAGACCAAAGTGAACGTGTGGTGGGGTGGAAATGGCATTGCCCGTGTTGCCGCAGTATGCGATGACATCCCCGGGCGCGACATCGTCGCCGGAGCTGAACTTCTCGGTGTTCCAGTCCGACAGATGGGCGTAGTACCAGTAGCTGCCGTCGGGGCGATGCAGGCGCGCGACCCGTCCGCCGAGACCACCCTCGTCGAACTCGACGGTGCCGTCCTCGGCGGCGAGCACCGGGTCCCCGTAGTTGCAGAAAACGTCCTGGCCCTCGTGCGAACGTCCGTCCGAGCGCGGGGCTCCCCAGGTCTCGGTCCAGCCCGCCTCTCCTCCGATGATGAAGGGGGCGAAGACTTTCCTGGAAATGGCCCCTTCGGACCAGCCGAGCGCCTTGAGGCGCAACGCCGCGGTCATGAGAGATGCGGTCGAATAGGGACCGGCAGGGCGCCACAGGTCGTCCGCGGCCGGAGGCGGAGGGGTGGCCCGGCCCCGGCCCCGGCCATCGGGGTTGGCTGGGGGCCCTGGGCCCCCGGGGGCCTGGTCGTCGCCCGAGGAGCTCGTGCCGGATCCGCGCCCACCCCCGAACGGTTCCTCCCCGTTGCCTCCGGTGCCGTTGCCGGTGTTGCCGTCGTCGTTGACATTGTCGTCGGTGCCGGTGTTGCCGTCGTCGTTGACATTGTCGTCGGTGCCGGTGTTGCCGTCGTCGTTGCCGTTGCCTCCCGCGTCGTTCCCTCCGGTGTCGTTGCCTCCGGTGTTGCCGTCGCCATTGCCGTTGCCGCCGGTGTCGTTGTCGTTGCCGCCGGTGTCGTTGTCGTCATCCGGGTCTGGCTCAGCGTCGTCGTGACCGCCTCCCTCATCGTCCTCCGGCTCACACGCCGGGGCATCCTGCAACGATGCTTCGATGGAGGCCGCGTCCACGTAATGCTTCTCACCCCGGAAGGCCCCTGCCACGGTGACCGCCACACCGGCGTAGGCAGCGCGCTTCGGGGCAATGCCGGAGTGGGTCGCAAGTGCCCATTTCCCCGCTACTTCGGGTGTGCTGTCTCCCGAGGCAACGCCGAGATCGGCGCCGTCGAGGCCATA
This sequence comes from Actinomycetota bacterium, assembly GCA_013817045.1. Taxonomy (GTDB): domain Bacteria; phylum Actinomycetota; class CADDZG01; order CADDZG01; family WHSQ01; genus JACDDL01. The sequence goes on from JACDDL010000016.1 coordinate 19,568, forward strand.
CCACACGATGGCGACGCTTACCGGCCGGAGCTTGTGGTTGGCGCGGAACTGCGCCGAGGCGATGTAGGTGTAGCCCGGCGCCACGGCGACGCCTTCATCACCCGGAGCGGTCTGAGCGGTCATGGCCCCTCCTGCGAGAGCGGCGAGCTCTAGGGAGGCGGGGCCCTCCGCTGCCTGCTCGGTGCTCTGGGCCAGCCGGGCGTTGCCTCCGTCCGACCAATCCTCGACCGAATCCATGCCCGAGACCTCGAGGCTGAGGAGATTGCCGGGGGCGGGTGCCTCGGGACAGAGCACGTCCTTGTTGATGGGCCCGGCCCCCTGGGTGGCTGTTCCAGCCCGTCCCAGGGTTCCCTCCTCGGCGCGAGCGCCGGTCAAGAAGGATGCCCCTGCGGGACTTGCAAGGCTTGCGCCCACGAAGAACAGGATGACCAGGCACGTCCTGCGAGATACCTTCAACGGCGTCGACGCCCCTTCTCGGTTGTGGGTGGGTCTGAAGCCCCAAGCCAGGCGCCTCAACCCCCGGTAATTAGAGCAGACCGGCTCTCCTTACAGTTATTACCATCATCGGAAGCCTGCGGCCGAAACCTGAGGTCTCCCGGAGCAAACCCAGGTCAGATGCCGGCGACCGATCCGCTCGGCCCCCGGTGGAGCCACTCCCCCCACCCCGGCGCGGCGACGGATTGGCCATCGCTCGCCACCGGCCGCCCCCGGCTGAGCACCGTCCGGGGCCAGCCATCGACCACTACGTCTTCGTAGGGTGAGTAGTCGATCTTCATGTGGAGGCTTTCGGTGATCAACGGGCGGCGCGCCCGGGGATCGAAGACGACGACATCCGCATCCGACCCGGGCTCGAGCACCCCCTTGCGGGGATGGAGACCGAAGAGCTTGGCCGGCGTGGTGCAGCAGCGGTCGACCCATTGGGGGGCGCTGAGCATTCCTTCCGCGACCTTCTGGTAGACGAGCGCCAATCTCGTCTCGATGCCCGGAAGGCCCCCCGGAATCTGGGTGAAGTCCCGCCACCCCTCGCCGGTCAGTCCGGCCCTCTTGTCCGAGGCCGTGAACGGGCAATGGTCGGTTGCGACGACCTGCAGCGTGCCGGAGCGCAGGCCCTCCCAGAGCTCCTCCTGGTGCCATGGGTCCCGGAGCGGCGGCGCACAGACGAAACGCGCCGCCCGTTCGGAGATGTCCTCGTACCGCTCGGCCGAGAGGTAGAGGTATTGCGGGCAGGTCTCGGCGAACACGGTGAGGCCTCGCTCGCGCGCCAGCCGCACCTGCTGGAGGGCTTCAGCACTGGACAGATGCACGATGTAGAGCGGCGCGCCGGTCTCCTCCGCCATCCGAATCGCGCGCTTCACGGCGTCGGCCTCGGCACTGGGCGGCCTCGACCACGCATGCCAGCGCGGCTCGGTGCGGCCCGCCGCCAACGCCGCAGAACGCCGTGAGGCCACAGTGGAGTCGTCTTCGCAGTGAAGGCTCACCATTGCCCCGTGCGCGCCCGCCGCCCGCATGACCTCGAGGATGACCTCGTCCGTCACCATCAGCCGGTCGGGATAGGTCATGTACAGCTTGAAGCTCGAGACTCCCGACTCGGCCATCTCGGCGACAAGATCATCGGCGTCCCCCGTCAGCTCCGTCACGGTCATATGGAATCCGTAGTCGACCACCGCCCTGCCACGTGCCTTGGCGTGCCACGTGGCAAGCCCCTGTGCCGCGGGCTCGCCCCTGTACGCGGTTGCGAAGTCGATCACCGTGGTGGTCCCCCCGCAGGCGGCCGCCAGGGTGCCGCTCAGGAAGTCGTCGGCCGAGCGGGCAGCGCCGACCTCCATGTCCATGTGGGTGTGGACGTCGACGGCTCCGGGAATGACGAGGCACCCCGTCGCGTCGAGCACCTCGTCGTCCGGGGCCCCGACGCCGGCGCCGATCGAGTCGATCTGATCGCCCACCACCACCACGTCGGCGCGCCGGACCTCTGCTGCGGAGACCACGTCTCCGCCGCTGATGCACAGCCTCCGCCCCTGTTGTGCTGGGTTCGCGACGCCTCCTCGACCTCGTGCGGTTGCCGGGTGTCCTGGTGGATCTTAGGATGCCCGCACCACAGACAGGAGCGCCAATGGAGCCCAGCGCAGCGCCGTCCCGCAGACCTATCCTCGTGATCGCATTGGGAGGCAACGCGATCACCCGCGCAGCCGACGACCGTTCGGTGGAGGCGCAGTTCGGGCGCACCCGCGCAACCGTTGAGCTTCTGCTGCCGGTGATCGCCTCCCGGCGATGGCGCGTGGTGGTCACACACGGAAACGGCCCCCAGGTGGGGAGCGTGCTGCTGCGCTCCGATCTCGCCGCCGAAGCCGGGGCTCTCCCCCGCCTTCCGATCGATGTCGCGGTCTCGGATACCCAGGGCGGGATGGGATACATGATCCAGCAGGTGCTCGGCAACGCCATGTGGGAAGCCGGCCTGCATCAGCCCGCGGCAACGGTCATCACCCAGGTGATTGTCGACGAGCACGACCCCGACTTCCAGGACCCGTCAAAGCCCATCGGCCGCTTCTACCCCGAAGGCTCGCTCGGGGACCTCCAAGAACACGGCTGGGTCATGAAGCCGGACGAGCAGGGACGGGGATGGCGCCGCGTGGTCCCGTCCCCCGAGCCCAGGGAGATAGTGGAGGCCCCCGTGGTGGCCGAGCTGCTCGCCGGCGGCGTCATCGTCGTCGCCTGCGGGGGCGGCGGCATCCCCGTGGTGGCCGACGCCGCCGGATCACTCGAGGGCGTGGAGGCGGTCATCGACAAAGACCTCGTCTCGGCGCTCCTCGCGCACGAGCTCAAGGCCGACACGCTGGTGATTCTCACCGAAGTCGAGCACGCCTACACCGGATACGGAACCGAGGCGCAGCGAGCGCTCGACGAGGTCGACGCCGACGCCCTGCGGGCGCTCGCAGCGGAGGGTCACTTCGCCCCGGGATCCATGGGGCCGAAGGTCGAAGCCGCGGCGCGCTTCGTGGAAGCGGGCGGCACGCAGTCGATCATCACGGATCCAGAGCACCTGGGGGCCGCCCTGGACGGGCGCGCCGGCACGCGCGTGGTCGCGGCCCCTACCCTCGCCGCCGGGGGGAGATGACGATGGAGGTCGTGAGCCCCTCTGGCCTGCAGGAGGCACTCGATGCCAAGCTGGAGAACCCCTCGGCCGTGCCCCTGGCGGGTGGCACCGATCTGATGGTCGACCTCAACTTCGACCGCCGCAGACCGGACGCGATCATCGACCTGACACGGGTGACCGAGCTGGCCGGGTGGGACCGAGCCGACGGCGCCATTCGTCTGGGGGCGGGGATCACCTATGCGCGTCTCGTGGCCGAGGTCGCGCCGGAGCTTCCGGGCTTGGCCATCGCCGCCCGCACGGTGGGCTCACCCCAGATCCGGAACCGGGGAACGGTCGGCGGCAACCTGGGGACCGCGTCCCCGGCCGGCGACGCCCTTCCGCCGCTCCTCGCCGCCGGGGCCCAGGTCGAGCTCGCATCCGCCACTGCATCCCGGAGCTTGCCGCTCACCGCTTTCATCACCGGGCCCAAGACGACCGCGTTGGAGCCCTCCGAGCTGATCACCGCCGTGTTGGTCCCGGTTGCAACCGGTCCGCAGCAGTTCTCCAAGATCGGCACCCGCAACGCCATGGTGATCGCGGTGACCTCCTTTGCCCTCGCTCTCCACCCGGAGCGACACGGGGTAACGACCGGGATCGGCTCGGCCGGCCCACGGCCTCTGGTGGCCGAGGCCGCCGAGAGCTTTGTCGAAGGTGTCCTCGAGGAGGAGGGCCTGTGGGACGCACGCGGGGTGATTCCCGGGGCCGCCGCAGTCCGGTTCGGGGAGCTGGTCGCAGACGCGGGCCAACCCATCGACGACGTGAGAGGGACGATCCGCTACCGGCGCCACGCCCTCGGGATCTTGGCGCGCCGAACGCTCGGATGGGCGTGGGACGACTTTCGGAAGGTCTCAGGATGAACCTCAATCTGAAGGTGAACGGGCGGGAGCACGAGGCCGAGGACGTGTGGCCGGGCGAAAGTCTCCTCCACGTGCTGCGCGAACGACTGGGACAGCCGGGGTCCAAGAACGCCTGCGAGCAGGGCGAATGTGGTTCCTGCTCGGTCTACCTCGACGAAACCCTGGTGTGCTCCTGCCTGGTCCTGGCCGCCCAGGCGGAGGGCCGGGAGGTCGTCACCGTCGAAGGGCTGACCGAGGACGGCGACCTCCACCGGGTGCAGGAGGCCTATCTCGAGGCAGGGGCGGTCCAGTGCGGATTCTGCACGCCCGGCCTGGTCGTATCGACCCACAGCCTGTTGAGCCGCAATGTCGACCCCTCCGATGCCGAAATCCGAGAGGCGCTAGCGGGAAACCTGTGCCGCTGCACCGGCTACGCCAAGATCCTCGACGCAGTGCGGCTTGCCGCGGGCAGGGCGCAAGGAGGTGGGTGAGATCTCAGCTCAGGAGGCGCCTCCCAAGACGGTCATCGAGGGCTGCGCGATCGCGACCATGGACGCCGCCGGCAGCGAGCATCGCTCCGGGCACGTGGCCATCTCCGGCGGGCGCATCACCTCGGTGGGGCCCGGCCCGGCCCCCGCCGCCGCCGCCGGCGGCGCCTCCCGAATCGACGGCGATGGCTGCCTTGCAACTCCCGGGCTCGTCAACTGCCACCACCACCTCTACCAGTGGCTGACGCGCGGCATGGCTCAGGAGGCCGACCTGTTCGGCTGGCTCCGCGCCCTGTATCCGGTGTGGACGCACCTGGACGAAGAGCTAGAGTCCGCGGCCGCCCGCGCCGGGCTCGCGACGCTGGCCCGTTCGGGGTGCAGCACCACGACCGACCACCACTACGTCTGGCCCCACGACCGAGGCGATTTTCTCCGGACCGAGATAGAGGCGGCCCAGGCCGCCGGGTTGCGATTTCATCCCTGCCGGGGCTCGATGGACCTCGGAGCCTCACGCGGAGGGCTTCCTCCCGACGACGTCGTCGAAGAGCGCGACACCATTCTGGCCCGCACCGAGGAAGCCATAGACAAGTGGCACGACCCGTCCCCGGACTCCATGCTGCAGATCGCGGTGGCGCCGTGCTCGCCTTTCTCCGTCACCCGGGAGCTCATGAAGGAGTCGGCCGAGCTCGCCCGCACAAAGGGCGTCCGGCTCCACACCCACCTGGCCGAGACGACCGACGAGGAAAGCTACTGCCGCGAGCACTTCGGAATGCGACCGGTCCGATACCTGGACGAGCTGGGCTGGCTGGGGGACGACGTGTGGCTGGCCCACTGCATCCACCTCAGCCCGGAGGAGGTCGCCCGCTTCGGCGCCACCGGCACCGGCGTGGCCCACTGTCCGAGCTCGAACGGGCGGCTCGGCGCCGGCACGGCGCCGGTGGCCGCACTGCTGGAGGCCGGCGCCTCGGTCGGTCTGGGGGTCGACGGCGCCGCCTCCAACGAGGCCGGAGAGCTCGGGCCGGAGATGAAGCAGTCGCTGCTGCTTGCCAGGCTTCAGGGTGGGCCGGGCGCACTCACGGCGCGCCGGGCGCTGTCGCTCGCCACGATAGAGGGAGCCCGCTGCCTCGGGCGCGCCTCCGACATCGGATCGCTCGAGCCCGGTAAGCAGGGGGATGTAGCCCTTTGGCGAATGGATGACCTCGGGGGCGCCGGGATCGCCGATCCGGTGGCCGCGCTGGTTCTGGGACCGGCGCGCCGGGTCGACACGCTGGTGGTGGCGGGGCGCCGGATCGTCGAGGACGGAGGTTTGGTGACGCTGGATGTGGCACGGGTTGCGCTCGAGCTCGGACGGGCGTCTCGGCGGTTGGCCGAGACGTGAGGGGCGAGACCACGCTGCCCGAGGCGCCACCCGGCACCCGGCCGGACATAAGCGCAAAACCCGGCGGCGGCATCGGTACGA
>JACDDL010000117.1 GCA_013817045.1 Actinomycetota bacterium
GAACACGACCTCGGCGCGCCGGTTGGCCCTCCGGTGAAGCCCGGCGTCGGGCACCCGTCCGGTGATGGCGGCGCAGATGTCGGCGAAGTCACCGTAGCGGTTGGTGCGGGCGCCGAGGACCGAGTTGGCGAAGACGATGGCGTTCGATTCCGCCCACGCGATCTGTTCGCCGAGCCCGGGGCGCGCCGGAAGCTGGTAGGGGGCGCAGGTCCAGGTTGGTTCGCAGCCCATGGCGACATAGGCATCCATGAGCTCGCGGGCGCGGTCCGTGGTGGCCCCATCGGCTCGGACGAGGCCGGGGTGAAGGAGGTCGAGCGAGGCCACATTGAGGGTGGTCGGAACAGAGACGCGCCCGCCGTCGGTGAGCAGGCGCCGGGCGAAGTCGAGCCCTGCCCGTCCGTGATAGAGGCATCCATCGATATGGGCGCGCGACACGTCGATCAGACGGGGCGCACCGTTGACGCGTGCGAGGGTGACGATGATGCGCATCGCCAGGCGCGCCGCCTCACCTTCGCCGCCATCCAAGAATCTGCGATCTCTGTCTTCGAGCTCCAGCTTGGGCACCCGGACAAATCTAGCCGGAGGCCTACAGGTCCCGGGCGGCCGCGGCAGCGTCCCGGCCCGGTTGCTAATGGCGCAACCGAGTGCGCAAATCCCGCACACTCTCGAGACGAAGTTGATAGAGTGCAGGAAGATACGGGGGCTGTCGTAGCGAATCTCAGTTCCGCCGGGCGACGAGGGGAGCCTGCATGGACTTATTCTTCACCTACCTTCAGTTCACCTATGAGGACCTGCTGACGCAGACCGGTGAGCACGCCCTCGCGGTCGGCATCTCGCTGGCGCTGGGGACGATCGTTGCGCTGACACTGGGCTGTCTCGTTTATCAAAGGGAGGGCAGCGCCAAGGTGGCGATTGGTATTACGGGCACCATCTTGACCATCCCCTCTTTCGCGTTGTTCGGCCTCCTCATTCCCCTCCTCGGACTGGGGTGGCCGCCGACGATCGTCGCACTCACTCTCTACGCCGTATTCCCCATCCTGCGCAACACCGTCACGGGCCTGCGCGGGGTCGACACAGCCATCGTGGACTCGGCCCAGGGAATGGGTCTGAGCCGTAGGCAGCGGTTGTTTCGGATCGAGCTGCCACTTGCCGCACCGGTGATCATTGCGGGCATTCGCGTGTCCGCCTTGATTCTCATTGGCATCGCCGCCATCGCCGCCGGTGTGGGGGGCCCCGGATTGGGTGAGGGGTTCTTCTCGGGCCTGGCGCGCATCGGAAGCGCAACGGCCCTTTACCTGGTGCTGGGCGCGCTATTAGCCGTCATGGTTCTGGCGCTCCTTTTCGACATCGGGTTTCTCGTTCTGAAAAGATTCGTCACCTCCAAGGGAATCCGCAATTAGAAGAGCCAATCGCCCACGCGCGTTAAAGGGGGCAACGTGATCCGTCTGGAGAATCTGACCAAGACCTTCAAGGGACAGAAAGATCCCGCGGTCGAGGATCTGACCATGGAGATACCCGAAGGCGAAATATGCGTCCTGGTCGGGCCCTCGGGCTGCGGCAAGACCACCACGATGCGGATGATCAACCGGCTCATCGAGCCCGATTCGGGCAAGATCTTTCTCGAGGATGAAGACGTCACCTCGGTCGACTCCGACCAGTTGAGACAACGGATCGGCTATGTCATCCAGCAGATCGGCCTCTTCCCGCACATGACGATCGAGGACAATATCGCAACGGTGCCCCGTCTTCTGGGATGGGACAAGAAAAAAACCTCCGACCGGACCGACGAGCTTCTGGAGATGGTCGGCATGGATCCTTCGGATTACCGCCCCCGGTATCCGAAGGAGCTGTCGGGCGGCCAGAAACAGCGCATCGGGGTTGTCAGGGCGATGGCTGCCGACCCGTCGGTGATGTTGATGGACGAACCCTTCGGGGCGATCGACCCGATTACGAGATCGCGCCTCCAGAACGAGTTCCTCCGTCTGCAGGCAGACATCAAGAAGACGATCGTATTCGTCACCCATGACATCGAAGAGGCGATCAAGATGGGGGACCGCATTGCGATCCTGAGGGAGCGATCGAGGATCGCGCAGTACGACAAGCCGGAGAACATACTGCTCGCCCCCGCGGACGAGTTCGTTGCGAACTTCGTCGGGTCGGGTGCTTCCCTGAAACGGCTCAGCCTTGCCAAGCTGTCCGATATAGAGCTGATCGACTGGCCTACGGCAGACCTCGATACCGATCCAGATAAGGTAAGGGAGATTCTGCAGCGCTCCGACAGGGGCTGGGTTCTGCTCCTCGACGACAACCGGCGCCCTCAACGTTGGGTGAGCTCTGATGACCTCGAGGATGACGACGAAGACCTGAGCAGGACGGGTCTGCGGGCAGACTCAATCGCCCATCCGGACACGACCCTCAGTGCGGCCCTTGCCGACATGCTTACGTCCGACAAGTCCTCGGTGATCATTGTTGACGAATCGGGTGCTTACGAGGGCGTAGCGGACCTCGAGACGATAACGAACGCGACCAAGGCAATGCGCGTCGAGGCGCGCGCTGATAACGGCCACGACCGTGATGGGACCGCCGAGACCGGCACGGAGGAATCAGAAGAGTCGGGCGGCCGCCTGAAGAAGGACGACTCCTGATGGCCACGGCCGTACCGCAAAGAGGCGACGTTGACTCGCGTGCGGACGCGGGTCCGGCCCGGCGCAACCTTGAACGTGCGCGATCTCTGGGGCGCTACTTGGCGACCCCGCTGTTCTTGGCATTGGTGCTCCTTGCGCTTTACCTCTACGTCAGCAGCCGTGAGCTGGACTCTATCGAGCGGCGTTCGATCAGCTCGACGGTCATAACGGATCGGACGATCGAGCATATTCAACTCACCGCAGCGTCTACGGCCGTGGTCGTGCTGCTCGCCGTTCCCATGGGCGTCCTCCTCACCCGGCCCGCCGCGAGACGATTCACCCCGGCGTTCTTGGCGGTCGCCAACATCGGCCAGGCCACGCCGTCCATCGGGCTTCTGGTTCTTTTCGCCATCGTCTGGACCATAGGCTTCACGCCTGCCGTTGTGGCCCTTATCACGTACGCTTTTCTGCCGATCCTCCGCAACACCATGGTGGGGCTCGAAGGGGTAGACCGCTCGCTGATCGAAGCGGGCAGAGGGATGGGGATGTCGAAGGGCAAGGCGCTGAGAACCATCGAGCTTCCCCTGGCAGTTCCCGTGATCCTCGCGGGAGTAAGGACCGCGCTCGTCATCAACGTGGGCACTGCTGCCCTGGCCTGGGCGTCGAACGCCGGCGGTTTGGGCGACATCATCCAGACCGGGATCTCGACACGCCGCGATCCCGTGCTTATAACCGGGGCAGTGCTCACATCCGCGTTGGCCCTGTTCATCGACTGGTTGGGAGGGATCGCCGAAGACCAATTGCGACCCAAAGGCCTATGAGACCCATGGTGTCTATCTCCACACGCAGGCATCGCGGAATACATCCATCGAGAGGAAAGAGAAAGGTGAAGCATGAAAGTTAATCGAGGATTTCCAAAGGTACTGGGGACCTTCCTGATTGTCGCTCTGCTCACTGCGGCGTGCGGCAGTGAAGAGGGCAGCCCGACCACGGGCGCCGGCACCGAGGAGGCCGATCTCTCGGGGGCCAGCTTCACCGTTGGTTCGAAGGAGTTCACCGAACAGCTGGTGCTTGGGCAGATCACGTTGCAGGCCCTGGAGGCCGCGGGCGCAACGGTCGACGACAAGACGGGGCTGCCGGGGAGCGTGCAGGCGAGGACCGCCCTCGAGGGCGGCCAGATCGACATGTACTGGGAGTACACCGGGACCGGTTGGATTACCTACCTCAAGCACACCAAACCCATCGACGATCCTCAGGGTCAGTACGAAGCGGTCGCCAAAGAGGACATGAAGAAGAACGACATCGCATGGTTGCCCCCCGCGCCTGCGGACAACACCTACGCCATAGCCGCCAGCGAGGAGACTCTCGAGGAGGATGGGGTCAGCAAGATCTCCGACCTTCCGGGTCTCATCAAGGAGGATCCCGAGGCGTCGTCCCTGTGCGTCGGCACCGAGTTTGCGGTGCGCGACGACGGGCTGCCCGGAATCGAGAAGCACTACGGCTTCCAGTGGCCGACAGACCAGATCGCCAAGGTCACCGAGGGGGTCATCTACTCCGAGATTGACAAGAGCAAGACGTGCGCTTACGGAGAGGTCTTCGCCACGGACGGACGCATCGCCGGCTTGGACTTGGCCGTTCTGGAGGACGACAAGCAGTTCTTCGCCATCTATAACCCGTCTCTGACGGTCAACGGCAAGGCGTTCGACAAGTACGGCCCCGAGCTTGAGAAGATCTTCGCTCCCATTGCGGACAAGCTCGATACCGAGACTCTGCAGAAGCTGAACAGCCAGGTGGACGTCGACGGGCTGCCCGAAGAGGCGGTCGCCGAGCAGTGGCTGACCGAGGAAGGTCTCGTCTAAGGGCGGTTTGTATGAGGCCGGGGCTCCTCGATGGAGCCCCGGCCTTGCACCGCTAGAGGTCGCCGCCCTCGCTGATCAGACGGCCCAGCTCGCGTTCCAGTAGGGCGAGGCGCGCCTCCTTCACGAGCGGCAGCTGCCAGCGTCTGCGCCGGACCGCGCCGAGATCGAGGTCAACCGTCAACACGGTTTCCTCGGGCCCCGCCGCAGCGACCGTGCGGCCGCTGGGGTCCATCACATGGGAGCCGCCCCAGAAACAGAGGTCGCCTTCGGTTCCGACGCGGTTGACGAGGACGACGTAACACTGGAACATCACGGCGTAGAACCTGGTGATCTCCTTCCATTGCTGCTGGATGTCGAGCACGCCCGGAGACTCGTCGAGGGCGCTGTTCACCGGGACGAGGAGCACCTCGGCGCCATCTTGAACCGCAAGGAATGGGAGGCTCGGCTGCCAGGCGTCGTTGCAGATCAGGACGGCCATGCGGCCAAGGCGGCTGTCGAAGGCCCGCATCGTTTGACCCGGGCTGAAGTGCTTGCGTTCTTCGAAGGCGCCGTAGGTGGGCAGGTAGAGCTTCCGATGCAGATGCAGGAGCGAGCCTGCTTCGAGAAACGCAGCGCTGTTGAAGCTGCGCGGGCCCGTGCCACCCTCGTGAAAGCCCACCACCGCCGAGATCCCGTTGGCCTCCTCCGCCAGTGCTGTGATGTTGGGCCCGTCGGCGTTGAGCCAGACCTCGTGGCCGATTCGGCCGAGGGAGTAGCCGGTCAGGATGAGCTCGGGAAAGACGATCAGGTCGGCCCCCGCGTCCCGTTGTTGGACCATGAGCCCCTTGATCTTGGCGACGTTGTGGTCGAGATCTCCGAGAAGACAATCGATCTGCGCCAGCGCTACCCGCATCCCCACCCCCTTGGTGTGTATTCGGCACCCCCGGTTGCAGCGGGTGCTCCCGGCATGGTAAGGCTAGGAAGTCAATTGCGACTGCATCCACCGCATCCAAGGAGTTGCCCCCATGCGCGTACCGTATGACGTTCCCAAGGTCCACATGTACACACGGATCCGCAAGTCTCCCTACTTCTACGCCTCCCGGGCCCACGGGGTTCAGTCGTATACGGTGTGCAACCGCATGTATCACCCCCGCCACTACGACGATCCCATCGCGGAGTACTGGAAATTGGTCAACGACGTGACCCTGTGGGATGTGGGAGTCGAGCGGCAGGTCGAGATCACCGGCCCGGACGCCTTCAAGTTGACGAACATGCTGACGCCGCGTGACCTGACGAAGTGCGCGGTCAAACAGTGCAAGTTCGTGCTGAACGTCGACGCCGACGGCGGGATCATCAACAACCCGGTGCTCCTCAGGCTCGGAGAGAACCACTTCTGGCTGTCGGTGGCCGACGGAGATGTCTTGCTGTGGGCCAAGGGGGTTGCGAGCGCCCTGGGCATGAACGTCACCGTCAGAGAGCCCGATGTCGCGCCCATGCAGATCCAGGGCCCCAAGTCCCGGGACACGATGGTCAACCTCTTCGGCGACAGGGTGTTGGACCTCCGCTACTACTGGATGGAGGAGTTCGACCTCGACGGACTCGATGTCGTCGTGTCCCGCACCGGCTACACCGGCGAGGTGGGTTACGAGATATACCTTCGCAATGCAAGCCGGGACGCCCAGACGCTGTGGGACAAGGTGCTCGAAGCCGGCCGGCCCCACAACATCGCCGTGATAGGGCCGTGCCAGATCCGGCGGGTCGAGGCAGGCATCCTTAGCTACGGCTCGGACATCGCGGTCGACAACAACCGCCTCAACGAATATGGATGGCTCAACCCGTACGAAGTCGGGCTGGATTACACGGTCAACTTGGACAAGGACCAGGACTTCATCGGTAAGGAAGCGCTGAAGCGCATCGCCGCCGAGGGCGTCAAGCGCAAGGTCGTCGGGATCGAGCTCGAGGGCGACCCGATCATCGGCTACATCGAGGACTACCTCGAGGTCGTCGACGGCGCTGATCTCATCGGCCAGGTCTCCTCGGTGTTCTACTCGCCTCGTCTCGAGAAGAACATCGGCTATGCCCAGGTTCCGATTGCACTAGCAGACTTCGGCAGCAAGCTGACCGTCAGGTCGGCGAAAGGCGAGTATCACGCGATTGTCGTGGACAAGCCCTTCATAGACCCGAAGAAGGAAACACCCAAGCTGTAGCGGCTTGCGCCGTCGGGCACCCAGGGGCCGCCGCTACAGTGGGTATAGTCGCCTATCCCTTGTGGCAAAGGGTTTGGTTCTCATAGGCGGCCGGTGACCCTCGGCGGTCCCGCTATCAGTTGGTCCCGTACGGCCGCCGAGCCGCACAGGTAGGCGCTCCCAAGGTGGCCGGTCGGGTCACCCACTTGCTCAGCCACTCGGTGACTAGGGGAATTCATGGCGCTTCATGTACCAGACCGTGCCCCCGGGCGGCCGGTCCCGGAGGCTGTTGAGCCTCCGGCCCATAGGACGTATGCGGCATAGGACATCGCAATCACGGCGAATCCGCCGAGCAGGACCAACAGAGCCACGCTTACATGGAATCTAGTTGCTGCCCTTAAGCCTTCTCCACCAAGTGGCTCACTGTGTCTCCACAACCAACGTGATACAAGCAAGGATGCTAGGCATAATCCCAATCCAAGCGCCGCCCACCTAGCGCGAAGTAGCATCCACTCGAGGCCGCTCTTACGATGGCGGATGATGCACTTAATGATCGCGGTCTTTCGGGTGCCGGTTTCTCCTCCCGGCTGCTTCTCACATGACTGTGTCACACCGTAGTCTGGCAGCGTTCGAGATTGATACACGGTCAGGACAAAGGCCCAAGCCGCAATGCAGATTGCCAGACTCGCCGCGATCGTGATCCCACGGGGCCACCAACGCGGATTGTCGGTCCTAGGGGTTGGCATGCTTGTTGCTGCGGTGGGAGGAGTCCTCACTATCACGGGGGGCGCTACCGTTGTCACGCCGTCAGAGAGATCCTGAAGGTTGCTAACCGGCCCCAGATAATCGTTCCTGTTTCGAGCGAATAGCCGAGGATCTGACCCCATAGGGTGACCGCGCTGCACGATGGTGGGACTACTTTGGGTCTAGTAAATGCCGCTCATGCCATTCCCCGACGGCGGCAGTCGCCATCTTAGTGGCGGTTCTATCGCCATGTGGCGCTCGCAGGCTAACGGGGTTATCCGCGCTTGGTGCCGGCCAGTTCCCTCGGATCGTCGGGCACCTGTTCGAGCGGGAAGTCAGCGTGCGATGAGGAGTCCTGTCTTCGCCGTCGGGTCAAAGCCAAGGTTCCGGCGACCCCGGCAAGGAACCATCCAGCATATGAGAGCCACGGTGTCGAGGGCGGGTCAGGGTCGGAAGATGACAGCTTCTGCTCCAATCGCGCGATCGCGTCCGCTCCTTCGGCGGCCTGAGCCTGGGCGTCTTTCGCTCGTGCCGTGCTTTGACGCAGGTCGTGGCGGACGCGGGCAAACGCAAGATTCAATCTCTCTTTCGTCTCTTGAAGCTTGCGAGCCGATTGTGCGGCAAGGGGCTCCGAGGAGACAACGACTCGCTGGGGAATCAGGTCTCCCAGAGGGGCACGGCATCCTGAGTCGCACAGCATCAGGTGATACCGGCCTGGACGCATCTCGGGAATCGCCAAGTTTGCGGTGGACATCGCGAGGTTCGAGTCCCACTGCGAAAGCTCCACGTCACCAACGAGAATCAACTCTGTGGGCGGCGTCCACCAGTGCTTGGGCGCTGGTCGGGTCATAGCCCGTTTCAGTGCTGCTTGATCGAAATCGCCCAACAGGTAGGCGTGATACTGGGTGCGGCGCGCCTCCTCGGCCGCTTGAACGGTACTGAACAGGACTTCCGAGCGCACGGTGAGTTTCTCGCCGATACCGAGATGCCGCCCATCGAGGTTGATGCTCGACCACCAGCCACCGGCGCGTGCAGGTGCGGGAAGCAGGGCCATGCTGGTGACTAATGCGACGAAGAAAAGTACTCGGTGACGCATGTGGCCGACCTCCTTGTGGACTTGTGAAAACCCTATCACCGAGCGAGTACGCATTCATCGAGTGAGTGCAGCGCACCATCCTGGAGGGGTGCCAGTGTGGGACGCGCCGAGAAGGCATTTCTGTCACACCCTTTATCTAGCATGTAGGCATGTTCGAAGCTCTGGCCGACGCCAAGGCCGCCATCAAAGACGTTGTTGCATCCCTCGACGCCGACGTTCTGGAAGGTGCCTTCGCCACCGAGCTGGTCGAGGAGTTCGCCGCGATCGAGCGGCTCGCCGCAGCGGGCAAGACCCTGTGTGTCCAACGGGTCGCAAAGTCGGGTGCATGGCGGCGCGACGGGGACCGCTCGCCGGCGCGCTGGATGGCGCGCACGACCGGCACCTCGGTCGGCCACGCCCTCGGTGTGCTCGAGACGGCCGAGACTATCGGTGAGCTTCG
>JACDDL010000118.1 GCA_013817045.1 Actinomycetota bacterium
GGGGTGCTGAGCCGGGGAGGGGAGTCGAACCCCTGACCTGCTCATTACGAGTGAGCCGCTCTGCCGACTGAGCTACCCCGGCCTGTGCATCCGCCGTCTGACGTGCGAACCTACCATCCGGTTCCCTCCTATCCGGCTGCGAACTCCTGCCGATTCCCACTTCCAACCCCTTCCCACAGCTGGCAGCGTGGGGGAGCCGTCTCGAGGGCGTGCTCGAGGGCGTGGTGTGCGGGCTTGGCGCGCAGCCCCTCGCTGAAGGGCAGCGGCCGGCGAGGCGCGCCGTCCTTGCGCGGGTAATCCTCCTGGAGCCACGTGTAGCGGTCGGAGAGACCGAATGTTATGACGGCGGCGACCGCAGGCTCCTGAAGTGTTGCCTCGAGGTATCGCAGGTAAGCGTCGGCGACCACACGGTCGCGGATGCGTCGGTCGGCGGGCAGGCCGTCGTCGAGAACATCCAGCTCCGTGATCAGGATCTTCAGGCCGCGACTCGCAATCTCCGACAAGAATCTTCGGTAGGCGACGGGGTCGAACCTTTCGGCGAATTTATCCGCCGGCAGATGCGCCTGCACGCCGAGAGCGTGGACCGGCACATCGTCGTCGAGCAACCGATCGACGACCCGCAGCGTCGCGCGTTGTTTGTCGTCTGGCCTGTCCCCGTATTCGTTGACGGTCTCATATCCGAACTCGTTGAGAACCAGAAGCGCATCCGGATCCGCAGCGTGGGCGATGTCGAAGGACTCGGCGACGTAAAAGGGCCCGATGGTCTCGTACCAGGGAACGTCGGTGCGCAGTCCCCGGACTCCTTCGGTGCCGATTGCCTCGTTGACCACGCTCCACGCGGCCACCCGCCCCCGGTACCGCTTGACGGTGCGCTCGACGGTGTCGAACAGGACTTTACGCGCCGTCTGTTCGTCCATCCCCCAGAGGTCGTCCTCCGTCCATCCTTCGCCGAAGCCTTCGTCCCAGACGAGGTGGGCGGCAAACACCAGCATCCCGTGTTGCTCCGCGAACTC
Source organism: Actinomycetota bacterium (assembly GCA_013817045.1). Lineage (GTDB taxonomy): Bacteria > Actinomycetota > CADDZG01 > CADDZG01 > WHSQ01 > JACDDL01. Next base: position 1,014 of record JACDDL010000118.1, read on the forward strand.
GATGATCTGGTCGGCGTACTTGAAGTCCAGGACGGAATCGGGCTTCGGGCGGAGCCGGTACCAGAGCAGGTCATCCTCGGTGAAGAGCATCTCCGCCTCACGCACGAAGAGCCGGCGGTAGTCCGCATCCGACAACTGCCAGGTCGCCGCCGACGAGCCGAAGACGATCTCTCGCTGCGGTTCGCACGGTGGTTGGGGGTCCCCTTCCGGGGACGTCGATGAATCCAGTGTGGCGATTCGTCCTGCGGCGCCGATCGCGACCACCGAGGCGGCGCCGAGAAGGAGGCGACGCCGTGTAACCAAAGGACCCTCAGTCACTCCACTTATTCCTCCTGCAGCGAATCTGCCGGATCAGGGGTCGAGCTCTCCTTCGAACAAGGAGAAGGACGCTCCCTGGGGATCCGCTACCACGGCGAAACGGCCGGCAGGGACCTCGGTTGGCGCCACCATCACCTGACCGCCGAGCTCTTTGATCTTGGCGAGACTGTCGTCGCAATCGGCGACGGCAAAGTAGACCCGCCAGTGTGCGGGTACCTCGCCCCACTCAGGCGCCAGCTCCATCATTCCGCCGTTGAGGTTCCCGCTGTTCTTGATATTCGTATAAGCCCCGCTGGGGTCGTCCTCGAACGTCCAGCCGAACAATGCCCGATAGAACTCCTTAGCCGCCGGGACATTCCGGGTATCCAGCTCGTTCATAGTCATAGCCCCGGCCACATTGACGAGCTGCGCACCGATGTGGTTACCCGGCTGCCACATGGAAAACACCGCGCCCGTCGGATCGCTGACAACCGACATGCGCCCCGAATCCAGAACATCTAGAGGTGGCGACAGCACCGCTGCGCCCAGCCTCTCCGCTTCGACAGTGCGCGCTTCGACATCGTTGACGGTGATGAAACTGAGCCAGTTGGGGGGCGCGCCCTGAGCGCGCTGCTCCTCCATCTGCTCGTAGACCGCTGCCACATACTTGCCATTCAGGCTCGCCATGCTGTAGACGAAGCCCTCACCGGCAGGCATGTCCTCCAACTCCCATCCAAACAGCTCCGAGTAGAAGGTCTTCGCGCCCGCAAGGTCGGTCGTACCGAGATCCGCCCAAGAAAACGTTCCGGATGGATAAACCGTCCGCTCTCCCATATTGACCCTCAGCCTCCCCGCTAGGCTTTTTGCTGCGCTCCAACTACTCGAACTTACTACCTCCATGCCCGGTCAAGCCATCGACGGGCTGCTTAAGGCGCACCGACGACCCGGTCCCCATGAAGGCGATTGCCCCAGGATCGGCCGCCTCGCTTACTCCTCGGTTTGCACTGGACCGATCCGGGAGCATAGCTACGCGTGACCCGATCGTGCCAGACTATGCCGAGACCATTGCGTCGGAACGAGTTCTTCATGACTTTGATACGGGGGCTGTTGCCGATGTAGACCCCGGCCCTGTTTCGCTTGAACTTGTTCCGTTTGACTTTCTGGTCACAACTCGTTTCTATGAATATCCCGAATCGGGTGTTCCTTTTCACGACATTGTTCTTGAATCTTCCGTACCTCATACCAATGTCGGCGTGGATACCGTCACAACCGTTGTGAATGACCCGGTTGCCGCGTAGGACGACATGATTTCCGAGGACCATGTGAATGCCGGCGCTGTTCCAACACGGATTCCCACGCACAACGGGTCTGAGGTCGAGATTGTTGTCATGCACCCGGTTACGTATCAGCTTCACGCCGTCAGAGCCGACATGTATGCCCGATTGACTATTGTGATGAACGTTGAGGTTGCGGCAGACGCTGTTTGATCTGCAAACAACTCCCACTCTCCCACCTGACACGTCAAATCCGGATACCAGCGAGCCCTTGCCCGCAACCAGCTGACCTCGGACAATCGCCCCCGGTTCGGCAATCCAGCGAGTGTTGTCGGGTTGCTTGAGGGTGCCGCGATAGACGCCCGCCTCGAACACCACTGTTCCAGAAGAAGAGCTCAACGCTCCCTTGCGGCTGGAGACGACCTGCTCACTTGTTAACTCCACACCCAAGTCTTGCTCACTTGTTAACCCCACATTACCTTTGGCGTTCGCATAGCCACCATCGAACAGTGTTGTCATGATCCAGGCGACGCACAGGCACGCCGGCTTGATACTTTTGATGATCCCCATCTCCTCGTCTTCGCCTTATTGAAGTCAGTGGGGCACCCTAGCAGTGGTGCACCCATAAATAGACAGGACGTGTAGGGGAAGCGACGAGTAAGCTAGGGGCTCGCTAACTGCGGTCCGTCAAAAGACATCGGCGCGATGCAAGCGCCGGAAGACCCATATCCCTGGGGCAATCGGCAGCCAGAACGTCAGCAGTCGAAACGACAACACCCCTGCGATGGCCGGTCCGGACTGAACTCCGAAACTGGTAAGGCCCGCCACAAGCGCCGCCTCGGTGACGCCTAGTCCTCCCGGGACCGGCGCCACCGACCCCAAAGCCGAACCGACCAGATAGCTGACTGCGACGTGCTCTATCGAGGTCGAGCCACCAAACGCCCTGACGGATGCGGCCAGCGTGAGGATGTAAGCGAGAGTTGTGCCGGCGGAGCCCCCGAAGAGCGCAGCAGCTCTAGCCGGTCGCCGAAGCAGAGGTACGAACTCGCGCAACCCGGTCATTACGGGAGCGACGAGCCGCCGTCGTCCCCACGGCAGGCCCACCCCTGTTGCTATGGCCAGTACCAGGGCGATCACGGTGATGAGTAAAGGCCAGCCGTCCGGCAAACTCGGCACGCCCAAACCCTTCAACCCCAGGGCGACAGCCGAAATCGTCAGCAGCGTCATGTGAACCATGAAACCCGCCACCGAGCTGGCGCTGACCGCGGTCACTGCAGCCGTGCGCGACACTCCGGTCCGCTCGAGGTAACGCTCGTTCAAACCAACGCCTCCAAGACCGGCCGGTGCGATGCGAGAAGTGAACGATGCAGCTACCTGCACCAAGAACGTCCGTGCAAAAACGAGAGGCTGCGACACTGCCCCGGTGAGGCTCAAGGCGGCCATGACGTAGGTTGCCGCAGATCCCAGCACCCCCAGCAGCAACCAGTCGATCTTCGCATTCCCAATCGCCCGCAGTGTTTGATCCAGCTCACCTACCTGCGGTAACAGAAGGTGGATCGCGAAGGCGGCGCCTAAAAGCCCAAGCCACACACGAGGGCGGACAAGGACCCTCTCGATCTTGTCGACGGGAGGCAATTGGGCGCCCGCAAGGGTCGCCACCTCAGCCTTGATCTCGTTGAGCAAACCCTTGTGTTTCTTGGCCTCCGCTCGAGTCACCGTCGACAGTGCAAACGGCTGGAGGATGCCGGCCGCCTGCACCAGCTCGTCCATGTCCACAACCCGGGCCGCGGCGGCAACCGCCCTCTTGGCACCGACTCGAGAAGCCGTTGCTGCGAGAAGCTCGGCGTCATCGATTGCCAAGCGCCTCATCGAGGCCGACCCCTCCGAGAATCCGAAGTCGATCAGCCACGGCTGCCGGTCCGAATCGACCATCCAATTGGCGAGGCGCATATCACGATGCGCTATTCGATGATCATGCAGGAGTGCTACCTGCAGCCAGATGCGACGCAGCAGCGCGTCGTCGAACTCATCAGGGGCGAGGTCATCGAGACCTTTGGCCGGGACCAGCTCCTGAGCCAGGATGGCAGAATGATCCGCAGTCTCTGCAGCCACCACCATCGGCGGAACGCGACCACCGGCTCTTTCGGCCAGGAGCGATACATAGCCTTCGTGCTCCACGGCACGCTTTGGCGTGGTGAACGGCGACTCGTCTTCGACCGTCCGGAACACGAGAAAGCGATAGAGCTTGAACAGCAGGTCGGCGTCGCGCTGCTCCCTGCTCACGACTTTGACGAAAGCGCTCGTGCCGTCGTGAAGGTCTGCGATAAAGGGTGTAGAACCGCGCGCATCCGCGCTCAGAGGCTGGACCGCGACGGCTTGGACCCCTGCGGCATCGAGTGCGGCGCGAACCCCCTCCACCGTCGGTCGATTGCCGGGGGCCCCCCGCACCAAGTGAACGGCTGCTCCTATGAGCCAGCCGAGGGCGGCTCCTCCAATGACATCGATAGGCAGATGAGCCCCGACGTACATCCGCGCCACGGCGATCAACCCCACCAATGCCCATAAAGCGCGCCGGGTCGAGCGGGGGAAGTAAGGGGCTGCAACGGTGACCAGCGCCGCTGCCACCGCGACGTGTCCCGAAGGAAAGCCGAGACCAGCCTGTTCGGCACCCCGGATCACGACGTTTTCGAACACCCCGGCGGGACGCTGGCGCGCCACGAGGAGCTTCAGCCCCTTGGCGAGAAGATACGCTGATCCGCCGCCGATCGCTAGATCCAGCGCAAGACGGATTCTCCGCAACGCGAGCGCCAGGAGGACGGCGGCGCAGACTGCTATGAAGGTTCCGGCCTGTTGGATGATCACGAGTGGCACTGTGAGGAGCGATGGCAACTTGTTGACCAGGTGAAAGACCTCGTGCTCGTAAGCGCCGACCCGGCCCCCCCTGGCTATCAGTGAGGTCACTCCCAACGTCACTGCCGCCAGGAACACGCGCACGAAATCGCCCGGGTGCCGGTCAAGCCCTCCACGTTCGGTTGCCTCTCGGCCCGCGAGGCGAGCTTGTTGTCCTCGGGTCTTGCCGCTTACCTCGGTTGCCACCTCACCCCCCTTGTCCGGCAGTCCCATTCCTATACCAGTCAACGACGCCGCCAACGACCATCTCACTCAACCTCAATCAACGGGCATCGACTCCGCCGGTGGCGGAGCGAGCCTGGCGAGCTCGACAAGGGTGGCCTCGATGGCGAGGCTGGGGTTTGCATTGCGCGCAAGCGCACCGGGCGTTGTCGCGCAACGGTGGATCGCAGCAACCAGCGACCGGTCGTCTGGTTCCAGGGCCACCGCCCACCGCCCCAGGTCGGGCGTCAAGTCGAGATTGGCGATTGCCTCGGGCGCGCCCCGGCGCGCCGTCAGCACATCCCGGTACCAGGAGGCGATCGTCCAGAGGGCCTCGTTCAGGACCTCGTTCTCGAGGCGCCGCAACTCGCGCTTGTGACGTTTGGCCAGCGAGGCGCGCGCCGATGCGGTCCCGCGCCCTTCGCCCAGCGCGGCGGCGAGTTCGACGACTTCCTGCTTCTGTGCTTCGCTGCGCTCTTTGACCGCCGTGGCAGCTTCCGTCACGATCTCAGCTGCAGCGTCGAGAGCCTCGAGCGAGGAGGTCAATCGCGCCGGGACGCCCGCAAATGAGCGGTGCCTGCTCTGCGCCTCTGGCTCGAGTGCAAATGACCTCGCTCGATTGATGTCGCCGTCCGCGATGCGGGCGGCCAACCGTGCTACAGGCGTCTCCGCCCCCTCTGCCTCGAGGATGCCTTGGATGGCCCCGCTTGGAACGCGTTGGAAGTGGACAACCCGGCAACGTGACCGCACGGTTTCGAGAAGCTCATCCTCCTGATCACACACGAGGATAATGATGGTGTCTTCCGGCGGCTCCTCGAGCGTCTTGAGAAGCGCGTTCTGGGCCGAGGGGTGCATACGCTCGGCCTCCTCGATCACGAAAACCTTCCGCCGGGCCTCGAAGGGCGAACGCGCCGCTTCCGGGATCACACCCGCCCGGATGGTCTCGACCGAGATCACCTGTCCTTCCGGAGCGATGAGGTGCAGATCGGGATGGCGGCCTGAGATGATCCTGGTACAGGTCGAGCACACGCCGCATCCCACGCCGGGCAGCTCGGGGCAGTTGAAGGCCGCCGCCATGGCCAGTGCAGTGAGTCGCTTCCCCGATCCGGTGGGGCCGAGCAGCAACCACGCGTGCGGGACGTTGACGGAGGAGGGGATGTGGGGTGATCCGGACAGGTGCAAGACGTCCCACACCGTGGTTTCGGACGAAGCGCTGCTCTCCATCTCCTGATTCATCGCGGCAGCGGCGAAGTCCGCCCCGCAGGCGGTGCGGCAGCCGGAGGAGGTGCAAGCCCCTCGTTGGTCCGCTGCTCGTACACCGCCACGACCTCAGCATGCACCTCAGCCTTCGACCGCGCCGCATCCAAGACGACAAAGCGAGCGGGAAATTCCCGCGCAAGTTGAACATAGGCTGCCCCGACGCGCTCGTGGAACCCGTGACCTTCCCTTTCGATGCGGTCGTGGTCTTCCGAGACCCGTCTGAGGCCGGCGCCGGCGTCCATCTGCATGTACAGAACCAGGTCAGGCAACAGCCCGCCGGTTGCCCACTCGTTGAGCCGGTATATCTGGTCGAGCCCCAAGCCGCGGGCCACCCCCTGATAGGCAAGTGAGGAGTCGACAAAACGATCCGAGACGACGATCTTCCCTGCCTCCAACGCCGGCCTGATGACCTCGGTCACATGTTGGGCGCGATCGGCCGTGTAGAGCAGCGCCTCGGTCCGGGCATCCATGTCCGGCAGCTCGGGATCCAGGACGACCTCCCGAATGCGGCGGCCGATAGTTGTATTGCCGGGCTCGAACGTGGTGACGACATCCTCACCCCGGGCGCGCAGCCAGGAAACAAACGCCTCCATCTGAGTCGTTTTCCCGGCCCCCTCCCCGCCCTCGAACACCACGAAGTAGCCCTTCGGATGCTGGGGGACCGTCTGCTCGCCGGCGCGCCGCTCCCAGATCGCCCGCATCGACAGGATCCCGCCGCCGAAGGCAAGGAGACCCGCCAACCACAGGGTGGTACGGCTTCCGGGAAGGTCAAGCACACGCGAACCGAAGCCGAGCTGGTGATCACCGATGGCCGCCGCCACAAATGGGAACATCCCGAGGCCGATGAGCAGGCCAACCCGCATGAGCGTGTAGACCGCGCTGAATGTCCGGCCTCTGAGCTCGTCGTCGACCGCCTCTTGAATCAAGGTGTAGCCGGTTGAATAGCCGACCCCCCCGAAGAAGCCGAGGGTGGCGGCGACGGGCAGCGCCTGGTCGAGGCTGCCCAGCCCGCCCAGCACTATGAGGCCCAGTGCGGCGAGAAGTATGGCTGACGAGAAAAGGACGTCCTTGCGGACGATTCGGGCCAGACCCGCCGCCGCGAGAAGTCCGGTGATCATGCCGGTCCCGAAGAACCCGGTGAAGAAAGCAAAGCCTCTCTGGCCCGCACCGAGAGCCTGCTCCACGAAGGCGACACCCAAGGAGAAGACTCCCCCGGCCGCAGTGAAGGTGAACGTGATCCCGATGAGCCACGGCCGTACCTGCTTGTGAGTGCGCAGGAACCTGAAGCCTTCGATGAGGTCCCGTTTTGCACCACTCAGGTCGAGCGGTTCAGATGAGCGCTTATTGCGCGGGATGGCCAGGGTGGAGATCATCACCGCGGAGAACACAAAGGTGAGCGAGTCGACCCACAGGGCAAGTGCTTCCTCGCTCCCTTGCAGGCCTTCGAGGACGGGCACCCTGCCGGTCAACCACAAACCCAGGGTCGTGAGCGACGCAAACACCCCGGCGGCGAGCGGCCACGGTCCGTAGACGGCCATGAGCGTCAGCGAGTTTGCATGCGGAAGGTTACCGGGTGCAACGAAGTGTGGAAGCGACGCGTCCTTTGCGGGGCCCCAGATAAGAGCAAGGCTCTCGAGAAGCACCGACACGATGAGCAGATAAACCAGCGCCTCGACGAAGGGAAGTGAAAAAATGAGTGCGGCTCGGATGGCGTCCGCGATGACCATGGTGCGCTTTCGATTCCAGCGATCTGCGATGACGCCGGCGACGGGCCCCATGATGAAGCCCGGAAGCACCCGCGCGGTCATGACGGCGCCGACACCTGCGTAACCGCCCAGCCGTTGAGCGAAGATGGCTATCGCAATAACCCCGATCCAGTCACCAAGGCTGGAGACTGTCTGGGCCAGGAAGAACCGCAGAAAGTTGCCGTTCCTGAGCAGGGTCAGGTAGCTGAGCTGTTCCTCGGAGCC
>JACDDL010000119.1 GCA_013817045.1 Actinomycetota bacterium
CCGAAGGTCTCCTTCGCGAGATGCGGCGCTTGGGGCCCGGCAAAGTGCCGGTCCAGGGAGACTCCGGCGTCGGAGGGCACGGTTTGGAAGAAAGGGTCCGCATAGTGCCAAGGCTCGAGTTCGGTGGCGCCGAAACGGCTCGCCAGGTCGTCGTCCAGCACACCCTTCCAAGCGATGTAGGGCTCGCGGGTCAACTCCTCGAGAAGGGTCAGGCGCGCCCACAGCCCCTCCTGCGGGAGCTCCTGAAGAGCCAGCGACATCGAGTAGTAGTCGGAAAATCCTGCGCCTCGTGCCGCAGTGTTTCGCAGGCCCGCAAGCTTCCTCACTCGTTCGGCGACCACCGTTCCGATCTCCTTGGAGGCCTCCCACGCCAAGCGTCGCTCGCTCTCGTCATCGGAGCGTTCCAGCACCTCCTGAATGTCGTTGTCGGAGACCTCGGTGCCCCCGAGCTGCGGCCGGTACGAGGCGAAGTCCGACGTGATCGAGCTTGACAGGGTGACGATCTCGGAGCGGAGCTCGTCGTCCATCTGATTGCCGAGAAGAGACTGCCTCAGGATCTCGAGCCGGCGCTTGAGGATTCGATCCCGGCCGCCCGCTGCGAGCTCCGCGTCGACGCGTCGCAACGCCGCCGGATCACCCTTGGCGCGTCGAAGGTCGAGCTCCAGCTCGGCGCTGCGCGCCTCGTTCTCGGGTGTGGCATGGGCGGCGGCATCCCAATAGGCGCTGTGGAAGCGGGTTTCGAGATCTCCGAAGCTCCTCTCGAGCTGGTCGACTAAGGCAACAGCGGTTATGTCGTCCATGTCCACGCATCATTTAACCTCGACGGGCCGCGGCTCTTCAGACAAGCACGCTCTCTCCGCTCGGCTGATTCAGCGGCGCGCCGAGACCAGCTCGAAGTGCCACGGTTCGTTCGGCAGCGGCCGGTGGAGCGGCAGATGCAGCCGGTCGATCAGCCGAACGGCCATCGCCATGTCCCCACCGAGGTCGGCCGCCAACCCACGTTGATGCATGGAGTCACCCGGACGCGCCACCCAGTCGTCGGCGCGCTCCGGATCCCCGTATCTCTCGAGCGCCTCCCGCCACAGCACCGCCTGCCGCTCCGGGCTTCGGTAGCCGGAGCTGAGCCACACCGAGCCGTTCGCGGCCCCGATCAGCCGGTCGAGCGCATCCTCGAGCAGGGGATGGAGACCTCCCGCGTCCACCGCCGGGGGGGCCGGCGCAAGGGCAGCCGGATCGAACACCGCCCGCGCCTCCGCAGTCGCGTCCCCGAGGGCGACGCGGACCTGCACAGAGGTCGCACCCGGCTCACACCAGCACCGGAGCAGGCGGGCGCCGTTGCTCCGAGCGAACCGGCGCGCCACCGCCTCGTGAGATGCCCGCCCGTAAGGGCCCGACTCTGCAACCGCTGCAAGCGCGGCTGCATCGGCGGCCAGCTGGGCGCGCGCCCGGAGCGACGCGGCGGTGGACAACCGGCCCGCATAGCCGCCGAGGATCAGGGCGAGTGCGAGAGCGACGCAGCTCACGAGAACGCTCACGGAAGCTCGATCCGCATGGTCGCGTCGGCATGGAGCTCGATCGAGCTGAACAGCCTGCCCACCAGGGGAGTCGTGCCGCCCGGCTGCAGGCTGAGGCGAACGGTCAAAGGTTCGCCTGCGCTGCGGGCGGCCCCGCTGGGGGTGACGGACACTTCGGCGTTCTCGAGCCCGGCGCCCGCGACGGCGCGCCGGGCTGCGTCTGGATCAGGGTCCACAACAGCCGAGCGCGCCGCCTCGCGTGCTGCATGCCACAGCCGCATCTGGTCGCCAACCAGGAGACCCGTTTCGGTAACTGCCGCAAGGACAAAGGCGACAAGGGGCAGACAGAGAGCAAGCTCCAGGGTCGCCTGCCCACGCTCACGGTCGGCACGAGGTACGCGATGGATAAAGGAATACAACCTTCGGCCTCAACCGCCGGCGCGCTTGACGAGGCCGGAGACAATCGTCTCGAACATGTCGGCCAAGGCTCCGGACTTCACAAACGCTGCGAACACACCGACGACTAGACCGGCGGCGAGTAACACGAGTGCGTATTCAGCAGTTGTCTGTCCCGCCTGCCCGTAGATCAACGACTTGATGCGCTCCAAGACGACCTCCTTGCCCGTAACCGGCACAACGCCGGTAGAAGGCCACCATCTCAATGCATTGCGGCGGACCTTGTAGTGACCGGGTTCACGCCCGGACGAGGACGCGAGAATTGCTGGGATTGCCTGACTGCAGACTCGTTCAGATGTTTGGACCGCTCAGAGTCTGAGCTCGATCACGTCGCCTTCGGAGACGCCCCATTTCACAAATGGCCCCTGATTCACTTCGAGTGCGCTCGTGTAGGTCACGTTCGGGTAATAGACCTTGCACGGTTCTTCTTTGCAAGGGTCCATATCGAGGATGCGAAGTATGGCTCCTTCCGAATCCAGGAACGCGATGGAAAGAGGGATCAGCGTGTCTTTCATATAGAACCCGCCGGTGCTTTCGGTCTCGAACAGAAAGACCATGCCGGCCCGCTCTGCCAACGATTCTCGGTGCATGAGTCCGAAGGCGCGCTGCGCAGGTGACCTTGCTATCTCGAGATCGAGACGTATCGTCCGATCGCCTGTCCTGATGAGCCCGGTCCCGGTGGAGAAGCCGGGACGTCGCTCCACCGAACCGGCCGACCCCTTGCCCGAGCTCCCCGAGCTCCCCGAGCCGTCTTCGGATCCCGGAAGCTCACTGCCGCACGCAATGGTCAGCCACAGCATGCCTGCTACCCCCAGGCGCATCCATCGCGAAAGGTCGCGGCGAATCCTCATGTCACAAGCTTGTCACTCGGTTCATGTCAATGTGAGCGTCCGCAAGAAAGGGCCAAGTCCCAAGAGCAGATAAGAGGGCAAGACACACGTCACGAGCGGGATGACCATCAGGACGGGAGCCCGCCTCATGGCCGCTTCAAAAGTGCGCGCCTGCTCGGCGCGCCGGCGCGCCGAGAACGCCTCCAGGGCCTCGGAAACGGGAAGCCCGAACCTCTGAGACATCCGAAGAGCCGCAGCAAGGTCGATGAGTCCGGGGTTGTCGAGCCGGCCGAGTGCATCCGGCCAGGTGAGGCCAAGGGCAACCAGGCGGGCCGCCCGCTGCATGGGAACGGCAACGGTTTCGGGGGCCTGGCGTGACGCGATCAGGAACGCTGCCTGCAAGCTCGTGCCCCCCTCGAGCACCGCTGCGGCGACATCGGCTATCGCCGCCGCCCCGTCGTCGGGAGGAGGCAGGGGCATGAGCGCAGACACCCACCTCAATCCCCCGAACGCCAAGGCAACACCGAAGGTCAGAAGCAGGAGGCCAGTGCCATCGAACACCGGGACCCTGGCAAGCGGCATAAGCGGAACAAACGCCAGTGGGAGCCCCGCCACCAAGCGTCCCGACAGAAGGGCGCCGCTTCCTGAAGCACGCCCCGCTTCGGCGAGCGCGGCGCGGCTGTGGATGCTGCGGGCGATGCGTTCGAGCATGAGGGGAGCGTCGCCTCCCGCCTCGGAGCAGGTGGCAAGGGCTGCCCTCAATGCCTCGGCGTCGGGGCCGAAGAAGGGTTGCAGAGACCCCACGGCTCCATCGTTGGTGGCGCCAAGGCTGATTCGGCGCGCCATCCCGTGCAATGGATCGCGCAGATCCGGCGGGGCATGTTCGTGCCAGTTGAGCAGAGCCGCACGCACAGGCAGGCCGCTGCGAAGCAGTGCCGCCAAACACCGCACCCCCTCGGCGCGCCCACCTGCACTTACCAAGTCAACCGACCTTCGGTGCAGGATCGGCGCGAGAACCGGCTTCAGTTGGGTAACACCCTGTGAATTTCGGCGACCCGCCTTCCCGCGGCGCTCCTCTCGAGATGGACGATGAGACCAAAGGCTTCGCTTACCTGCCGGCGCAGAGACGTCTCGGAGGCTCCCGGGGAGGCCTGGAGCGCAAGCGTCGTCATGCGCTCGATTGCGTGGGTCGCCGAGCGCGCGTGCAAGGTAACCAACGATCCCTCATGTCCCGTCGACATCGCAACCAATGCCGCGACTGCTTCGGGGCCCCTAACCTCACCCACCACTATTCGGTCGGGACGCATGCGCAGTGCCGCCCGGACAAGTGTATTGAGATTCACTTCGCCTTTTCCTTCGAGGTTGGCAGAGCGCGCCACCAACGACACCGCCTGCGCACACACTGGAGTCAGCTCGGGAATCTCTTCGATCAGCACGACGCGCTCGGCGGGCCCGATATGGGAAAGCAGAGAATTGAGCAGCGTCGTCTTACCAGTCCCCGTTCCACCGCTGATCACGATCGTCGTGCGATGGCGAACCGCGTCGACAAGACGCTGCGCGCAATCCTCATCCAGCATGTGGAGTCGCACGAGATCCTCAATCGAAAAAGGCGACACGGGGAATCGCCTGATGGATACGAGAGGACCTGCCGGAGCGAGCGGTGGGAGAACAACATGAAGCCGTGAGCCATCGTCCAATCGCGCGTCGGCAATGGGTTGTGAAGCGTCGGCACGGGCGCCCGCACGCGCTAGAAGGCGCTCGATGAACGCTCTGAGCTGCTGGGCGTCATCCCAGCTCACATCGGTGTGCTGCAGCTGCCCCTTACGCTCGGCCCAGACGTCGAAGGGCCCGTTGACGAGCACATCGGTGACTTCGTCGTCACGCATCAAATCAGAGAGTGGGCCGTAGCCATCGATCGCGTCCGACAGCTCGCCGACGACCTGCGCGACCTCGCCCGCAGCCGTCCGAGCGGCAACAAGGTCTCGCAGAGCAAGACGACGCTCCCCGGCGTCTAGTTCGGCAAGCCCTTCATTGGCGAGAACGACCTCCAGCAAGGGATGATTCATGCGCTCTCGATGGTTCGCCACAAGCGATGGATGCCGCGCTCCCAGCGCGACCAACGCGCCGCCAGGAGCCGGTCATCATCCTCTGCGTCGCGTAATCTCCGGTCGCAGGGCAGTTCGAGGGCGACCTTGCGCCCGATGATGCCCTCGATCTCCGCCTTGGTCATCTCCCCCCCAGGTCCCACCCGGTTGGTGATGATTGCCACTCGCCCGCTGGTCAGACCGTCGAGGACGATTCGCGCTCGGCGCGCCGAGGGCGCGCTGGGAGCAAGCACCAGGACCACTGCGTTCGCAGACTCCAGCAGATCCGGCACCTCAGACGCTCGCCCAATATCAACGACGATGCGGCCGAAATGCGCGCGGGCCGCCCGGAGCAGCACACCCACATCGGGCGGGCCGGTACCTTCCGGGCCGGCCAGGACGCGAAAACCCCCCGGCACAGGCAAGGCTGCTCGCAACAGCGACGCCTCGGAGTCCCCCGCCTCCGCCCATGTCGGGGCGTCCGCCGGCAGTCCGAGCCGGCAACCGGCTCCCCACTCGAGGTCGAAATCCACCAGGCAGGTCGGCGCCGACCGGGCGGACTCCCGCGCGAGGTGGAGCGCAACGGTGGTGACCCCCGTCCCGCCGCTGGGACTCGTCACGGCGATGATGCGAGTCTCCCGGGTTCGGTCCACCGCCCTCGAGACATCGTCCAGGACCCGGCCGGGGCGGGCTGGGTCAAAGACGACATCCGCCTCGACGTCCATGTCGGCGCCGGCCACCACCACGTCTGCATCCGCCGGCGGTGCGTGGTGGAGAGCCACCGTCCACTCAGGCGGCGCCGAATCGAACGCCCGCGCCGCCTGGAGCCTGATCGAACTGTCTCGGCTCACGACCGCCACGTTCAAAGCTCCCACGTCGCCAGTCGAGCCGATTGGGAGCTTTCCGGCAGTGGGCAGGTTCACAACCCGGCCGGAGCGACCCCAAAGTCTCCTCCCCCGCCGGCCCGGGGCGGGCTTGATGGCGGGCCGGGGCGGGTGGGGCAGACACGAACAGGGCCGGAACGGAGGATCTCGACCCATTTAAAGGAAGACACTCTTTTCGAATCTCCACTCAAGTAGGGCCCATTGTGCGCCGAAGCCTCCTCGGGATAGAGAAAAAAGCAAAGCCCAGAGCCCTCTTCGCTTGTCCGCCCCAACCCCCCCGGCGAAGGGGGCTCTTTCCTTTTCCCCGGACTCTTCGGCTCAGGCCGCCTTGCGCCGGCCGACTGGATCCTGCGACTCGGTGCGCCGGCCCCCCGTTTGCTCGCGCACGGTTACGGCCACGGAGGTCACGACCAGGGCCGCGCCGACAAGGGTCGTGACGGTTACCATTTCGTCGAGGATGACCCACCCCAGAAACGTCGCCACCACCGGATTCACGTATGCGTAGGTGGACACCTTCGAGATAGGTGCGGTCTGCAGGAGCCACACATAGGCCGAGAACGCCACGAGAGAGCCCATGACTACGAGGTAGGCGAAGGCAACCACCGATGCCGTGGAAAAAGCGCTCACGTCTATGCGGGTGTGCTCTCCGGCAAATACCCCCGCAACCAGCATGACCATCCCGCCGCACATCATCTGCACCGCAGTCGACACAAAGGAATTGCGAGGGAGCACCAGGCGGGGTGACAGGAAGGTGCCGATGGCCCACGAGACCGACGCGATCACAATGAGCGTGAAGCCGAAGGCGCTGCCGCCCGATGGCGTCTCTCCCGGGAGCAACAGTATGGCCACCCCTGAGAAGCCCACACCCACTCCTGCAAGCGCGGCCACCGAAACACGGTCACCGGCCAGCTTGCGCATGATGACGACCCAAAGAGGAACAGAGGAGATCACGAGAGCTGCGATCCCCGATGGCACGGTTTGCTCTGCGACGAAGACCAACCCGTTGGCCCCAACCAGCGCAGTGCCGACGGCCGCCGCCCTTATGACTTCGGGCGCGGTGACCCGAACGTACGCGGCTCCCCGGCGCAGCGCGAGCCATCCGTACAGCGCCAGGCCTGCTCCAACAAACCTGACGCCGGCCGCCAACAGGGGCGGGATGGTATCAACCGAGATCCGAATCGCCAGGTAAGTCGAGCCCCAGACGATGTAGACGATCCACAGTGCGCCCCATACCTTCCACCCCGCAGGTGCGCGGGCATCCGAGGTCATGATTTGGGCAGAGCGCCTTCGAGCTCGAGCAAGTACTGCTTTCTCCAGGAACCGCCGCCGTAGCCACCTACAATGCCCGTGCTCGGCATCACGCGGTGGCAAGGCACGACAATGGGCACGGGGTTGCGTCCCAGTGCAGTGCCCGCGGCCCGCGCTGCGCCCGGGTGGCCGCATACTTGCGCAAGCCGTCCGTAGCTCGTCACGCGCCCGCGTGCGACAAGGCTCACGTTGTCGAGGACGCGACGCCCGAATTCTGAAGTGACCAAGCTCAGGTCAACCGGTATATCGATGGAAGATGTGTGGCCCTCGAGATAGGAGATGATAATCGCTTGTGTCTTTGCCAGGGCCTCCTGTGATAGCACAATCCGCGGGCTCAACGAAGTCGACAGGCGCCCCAGAAGCGCATGCTGAGATTCGCCCGGATAGGCGATCAGGCACACACCCTTATCGCTCCTAGCCACGAGCAGCCGCCCAAGCGGCGTGTCGAACTCCGAATACACGATGTCGGCTATGCCCTCCTGGATGGCGCTGTTTGCAACCTTCTCCAGAAACCGCGGTTCGAGCTTCATGTCAGCCTCTTTCGTAGTGAGCGGACTGCAGTTGATACTCTTTGACGAGCCGCTTCGGGCGAGCACCCGAGACGGGTGCCGATGGATTCGTAGCTCAAGTCTTCGACGTATCGAAGGGTGAGAGCTGCGCGAGCTCCCGGCGACAGCTGCCCGATCAGGGAGCCGAAATCATCATCATTTTCATGGGGGTCGGTCGTGGTGACGGGGAGGCTGTCCGTAAGCACCTCGGGCCGGCGTCTGCGGCGCGCCGAATGATCCCAGGCGGCAGTCGTCGTAACCCGATAGAGCCATGCTCGCAGATGATTGCCGTCGCCAAGTTTGGGATAGGAGCGAAGTGCTTTCAACAGAGCCTCTTGCAGAACATCTTCGGCGTCGTCACCGCTCAGCCGGCGCGCGTACCTCATCAACTCGTCGCCGTGTTGCTCTACGAGCAGCCAGAAAGGCGGAAGACTACTCACGCGGGTCGCAACTCTCCAGAATCGGCGTCAACGGCACACCAGGTGTAACGTCGACGGGGTCAAAAGTGTGAGGGCACATCGTTCTATGGTGAGCGCTATGGTGCTCACATCGAACCGGGCCTATTCTGATCTCGTCAAATGGATGAGATCCGCCCGTCCTCCAGGCATGAACCTATGGCTGCGCGCCCGGCGTGATTTCGCCTCGAGCTTGATAACAGGAACCGTGGTTCTCGGACTGATCGGGCTGCTCGACCCCGAAAGCTTCGGGGCGCCGCAAAGCGACGCCTTTGCCAACGGGTGGCCACCCACCGTGTTGGCGGGGCTCCTGATCCTCTGCGCGGCTTTTCTCGCGACGAGGTTCGGACGCATCCGCCGGGCAACGATGAGAGCGGCCGAACCTTGGTTTCGCCCCCTCTACGAGAGTCCCGCATGGCCGGGGGCGTCGGGCGCCCTTGCGGCCTGCGCCCCCGGATCGAAGGCGCGTTTTGCGGTGGCCTGGGTGTGGGGGCCCATAGCCTTGGTGGTGATCGCTTGCACCTTCTCCTGGTCGACGGCCTACTTCGTGGTCGACGCAATCCTGGCCGGCGGCCGGATCGGTTGGGGGCAGCCGCTCTATGCACTTGGCTTCGCCCTTCTGAGCTTGATGACGTGGCGCTTCGCCGAGGTGCGCCTGGCCACCTGGCGGCTGGCAACCAGCATCCACCGGGAGGCCACCGAAGGCTACTGACGCGGTTCAGGGGAGGGCCTGGCCCGACTCCGGCTCAGTGCAGTCGCCACCGCAGACCACAGACGGGGTGCGTCACCTGCAAGGACGTCGCCCGCAGGC
>JACDDL010000120.1 GCA_013817045.1 Actinomycetota bacterium
AGGAAGGCGAACAGAAGGCATACCGCCACCGCGTCGACGTTCGCTTCCCTGAGCGCTTCCACGGCCTCCGACACGCTCGAGGAGTCGAGTGGCTCGATGACGCCGTCGCGCCCCATGCGCTCCTTGACGGTGAAGCGAAGATCGCGCGGGACCAGCGGGGCCGGACGATCCTGAGTCAGGTCGTACAGCGCGGGACGGTTCTGGCGTCCGATCTCGAGGATGTCTCTGAAGCCCTCCGTGGTGATCAGCGCAGTGCGCGCCCCGCTGCGTTCGAGCAATGCGTTGGTGGCGACGGTCATGCCGTGCGCGAAGGCCGCGACCTCTGTTGCTTCGATCCCGGCGGCCTTCAGGCTGTCCATCACCCCTTCGGACTGGTCCTTCGGGGTGGAGGGCACCTTCGCCGTCTTCACCTCTCCGCCCACCAGCGCAACCAGATCCGTGAATGTGCCGCCCACGTCGACGCCGAGGCGGATATCACCCACGGGCTGCTACTCGACCGACTCGAACGGCTTGCCGCGCGTCTCCAGGTTTGCATTGGCGCTTTCCCCGGAAGGGCGATCGTCATCCGGTCCCTGAGCGGCGCGCGTCTCTTTGAAGACTTCCGGCTCATCGACAGTCACGCGGATGTAACCCGGCGCGCCGGGAAGCCGCTGTGCCACTCGCCATCACGCTCCCTCCGCTTAGCACTCCCACCACCAGAGGGTAGACCCCAGGAAGACAACCAGCCGAGGCTCGCCTTTCCCGTTTTCGAATTCCGGTGCGCCTGCACCCGGCTTCGCCTGTTCAGGCGGCAGCGCTCCAGGCCGGTGGACGCTGATTCCTTGCAAAGGCGCCCTCGAAGCGTAGGGTGCTTGCCCAGGTAGGTTCTAGCCTTGAACCTAACGAGGTCAGGTGGCGCTCAATGCCAGCCCACGTCAGTTACCCGTGCACCTGCGGCGGCCGAATGGTGAAGCACTGCTCCAAGTCCGCTTGCGTGTGGATGAGGTGCCGCAGGTGCCAGGCAAACGTCCGCAAGGACACTCTAAAGCGGTGGTTGAGCGGCACCGGGCCCATGCCCCCGACCAGCCCGCCGGGGACGATCATGATGGGGCCCTCCTAGCCGGCAGGTGACGCGGCGGGTGCATAACCCACCGAGGGCGATCGCGACACTTCGGGTATCCCCATCTGGCCCACGCGCTCGGGTGACCACCTCGTTACGATTTCGACCGCAGGTCGAGAGCGACGCGACCGCTTCGACCAACAGGTGAGAAGCACCCACTCCGGGGGCCAAGTCAAGGGGTGAAGGGGCGCCGGGAACCCCACTTCAGATTGGCTTCCCGGCGCCCTCCCGGACCGTTAGCGGGTCGTCAAGACAGGTATGTCAACGGCGACGCAATGAAATGGCTTCGGCAAGTGGTCATTGCCGACTTGCACTTGGCAAATACCATCTTGCCCCTGCTGACCATTGGTCTGATGAAGCGCTTGTCGAGGTCGGCATTCTTGGTATTCCTCATCCATTGTTCGATCTGGATACCCTGGGCCACGTTGATGATCTTGTCTGCGGCTGCCTGGTTCCCGAAGTAAGCCTTGCCCGAACCGAGTCCGGCACCGTTGGCGATCACGAACCGGCCCCCGGTCTTCGCCCTGACTGACTGGACGAGATTGACCGAGGCCTTGTTCCATGCCTCGTCTGAGTTGTTGCATGGCGTCCCGTCGTAGAAGCTGTCGGGCCAGTATGAACGGAGGGTGTCGAGATAGCTGCCGTCCCGATTCTTCTGGAGAGTCTCGGCTGCGATCATGCCTGCCCTCCACTCCCGGGCAGCGGGAATCCGGGCATCGAGAAGGGTCACGCCGGGGATGTTCCCGGGGCTTATCTCCTGCCCACTGCAGGTCTTGGCCTTCCAGCCGCGCGACCGGGCGTAGCAGGCTTCCTTATCGTTGAGCGCGAACGCTTGCTCATAGTTGATCGTCCTGCCCGTGTACCCGGCCCCCGGTCCTGGCTGCCCTTGGATAGGAACGCATCTGAACCGGTTGTGGCCTTGACCTGGTCGATGTCATAGGTCTGCAATTCCGCGGCCTGAACCGGGGGGAAACTCAAGAGCCCCATCGTCAAGCCGAGCAAACCCGTGACCGCCGCCCGAGAGGTCTTGAGTCGGCCGGATCGACTCTTGGATGCCGGCCGGCCGGCCACGCAGCGGGGAATCGCACTTCGGTGGGTCTTGTCACGAGAAGCACCTACACGGATCGGGGTGCGTTCCGCCGACAAAAACCACCTTTGCCCATCAGGCCTGGAATGTGCGGGCCCTTCTGCGCTGGGCCGTTTACGCGCCCTGTCTCTCTCGCCGGGTGAATCGCGCCAATGACATTTCCTGGGGTTAATCGACCCAGTACTTCCCAACTTGAGCCCTGTTCCGCGATGGGACCTCACGCGCACAGAGGGCGGCGGGATGCTTGGGAGAGTCGTCGTGAGGGGGACGGCCAAGGATTCCTGGATCAGCCAGACCGGTCCCACTTCCCAGAGGGGGCTCGCGACCAACTTTTGTCTAGGGGAGATCACGTCCGCGGAGGGAGGTCAAGCCAGGCGGCCGGCCACCCGATAGCAGATTATGGAAGATGGTCACCCCTTCGCGCGCAGGGGCGTCGTCGGTCGCCTCGCCCCTTTCGTGGGAGTGGCCTGTCTTGCCTTTGTTCTCGTGCCTCTCCCGCCCGCCGAAGAGAACGCCTCTGCACTTCTCGGTGCAGCTTGGCTTTGCCTCCTGATCATGGCCCTGGCCCTTCTCGCCCCGTGGGAGAAGCTGCCCCTTGGGGCGCAAGCCCTTGCGCCCCTGGCCTACTTTGTTGTGATCGCGCTCCTCCGGGAGGCGGAAGGCGGCTCAGTCTCCGGCTATGGCACGCTCGTCTTGCTGCCGATCTGTTGGTTGGCGCTCTACGGAAACCGGGTCCAGTTGTCGGCGGCACTTGTCGTGATGGCCGTGATGTTTGTGGCACCGATCATCTTGCTTGGCGAGCCTCGTTATCCGTCCAGTGAGTGGCGGCGGGCGCTGATGTGGGCAGGCGTTGGGCCGGTGGTGGGCCTGACGGTGCAGAGGCTGGTCTCGCAGAGAAGGGAGCTGATCGGCAGCCTGCACGAGATTGCGCGGTCGGACGCGTTGACCGGGGTCGCCAACCGCCGCGCCTGGGACGAGAGATTGCCATCTGAGCTGTCGCGCGCCCTGAGATCCGGAAAGCCGGTGTCGGTTGCCCTTCTCGACCTCGATCATTTCAAGGCATTCAACGACAGTCGTGGTCATCAGGCCGGCGACCAACTGCTCATGGAGGCGGCAAGAGCTTGGGAGGGGCAGATCAGGGGTGCGGATTTGATCGCTCGCTACGGAGGCGAGGAGTTCGCCCTGCTGTTGCTCGATTGCCCTGTGATCGAGGCCCATGGGATCGTCGAACGCCTGAGACAGGTAACTCCGGGTGAGGAGACGTGCTCGGTGGGAATTGCTTGTTGGGATGGATCAGAGTCTCCCGACGCGCTTATTGCTCGGGCAGACCGGGCTCTATATGGAGCCAAGCGCGCGGGACGCAACCAGGCGGTCCTTGCGGCCCAACTGTGCCGCCGGTAACAGCCGCGCTGCCCCGAGCACGAGGAGCAGGATCTCCTTTCCCCTGGCGCGCCCCAACCCATCCGCATGTCTCGTGGGCGGTACTGGGATCGAACCAGTGACCTCTGCCGTGTGAAGACAGCGCTCTCCCGCTGAGCTAACCGCCCGAGCGCCCGAGTGTAACGGCGCAGATGCCGTCCTCCGGGTCAGGCGGACGAGCCGGCCAGCTCGCGTGGGCTGCGGCGCGCCGGTACCCGGCGGGACGGCTTGTCCAGCAGGGCCGCCAGGAACTGCCCGGTATAGGAACCGGAGGCTGCGGCTACCTCTTCGGGGGTGCCCTCGGCGACCACCCGGCCGCCTCCTGAACCGCCCTCGGGCCCCAGGTCGACGATGTGATCGGCCGTCTTGATGACGTCGAGATTGTGCTCGATCACGACCACGGTGTTGCCGCCGTCGACCAGCCGGTGAAGGACCCCGAGCAGCTTGGCCACGTCGTCGAAATGGAGACCCGTAGTGGGCTCGTCCAGAATGTAGAGCGTCTTCCCCGTGGAGCGCTTGGAGAGCTCGGTCGAAAGCTTGACGCGTTGTGCCTCACCACCCGACAGGGTAGGGGCCGGCTGCCCGAGCTTGATGTAGCCCAGGCCGACATCCCGGAGCGTCTCCATATGGCGTGCGATGGGCGGGATCGGCGCAAAGAAGTTGGCCGCTTCGGCGACGCTCATGGCCAGCACATCGGAGATGTTCTTGCCCTTGTAGCGGACCTGGAGTGTCTCCCTGTTGTAGCGCTTGCCCTTGCACACCTCACACGGCACATAGACGTCGGGCAGAAAGTGCATCTCGATCTTGATCGTGCCCTCGCCCGCGCACGCTTCACAACGTCCTCCCCGAACGTTGAACGAGAATCGCCCGGGCTGATAGCCGCGACGCTTGGCGTCCGGTGTGCGGGAGAACAACTTGCGTATGTGATCGAACACACCGGTATAGGTCGCCGCGTTCGAACGAGGCGTCCGTCCTATCGGCGACTGGTCGATGTCGATCACCTTGTCGACCAGATCGAGGCCGTCTATGCGCTTGTGCTTGCCCGGCACAAGCCGGGAGTTGGTGAACAGCACCTGCTGCACGGAGCGATAGAGCACATCGTTTATGAGCGTGGATTTGCCGGAGCCCGAAACGCCGGTCACTGCAACAAAGGTTCCGAGCGGAAACGCGACATCGATGTTCTTCAAGTTGTGCTGGCGGGCGCCCCGAACGATGAGCCGGCCGCGTCCGGGGTGTCGCCGCGTCTCGGGAACGGCGATGGCTCTTCGCCCGGTGAGATATTGCCCGGTCAAGGAGAACGTCTCTTCTTCCAAACCCTCGAGCGCACCCGCATATACGATCTCGCCGCCATGCTCGCCCGCACCGGGCCCTATGTCGACGACGAAGTCGGCGGCTCGGATCGTATCTTCGTCGTGCTCCACAACGATGAGTGTGTTGCCCAGATCGCGCAGCCGCACAAGTGTGTCGATCAATCTGCGATTGTCCCTCTGATGCAAGCCGATCGATGGCTCGTCCAGGATGTAGAGCACGCCCACGAGCCCCGAGCCGATCTGGGTCGCGAGCCGAATGCGCTGCGCCTCTCCCCCTGCGAGCGTCGCCGCACCGCGCGCGAGTGTCAGATAGTCAAGGCCGACGTCCAGAAGGAAGCCCAGGCGGGCGTGGATCTCCTTTAGGACACGCTCTGCGATTGCGGTCTCTCGATCGTCGAGCTCGAGCTTGCGAATGAACGCATCGGTGTCCCCGATGCACAGGTCGCAGATCTCGAAGATGTTCTTGTCCCCGATCCTGACGGCCAGAGACTCCGGCCGCAGTCGAGCGCCCTTGCATTCGGGACAGGGGACCTCGCGAAAGTACTGCTCGTAACGCTCGCGCGCATGGTCGGAATCGGTTTCGGAGTGCCTGCGTTCGAGCCACCGAACCACGCCCTCGAACGGCGTCCAGTACGCACGGATGCGGTTGAAACGATTCCGATACCGCACATGGATCTCGGTGTCCGACCCATACATGATGATTTCGCGTGCTTTCTTCGACAGCTTCTTGAACGGGACGTTGGTGCGGAACCGGAACGTCTCGGCGGCGGCCTTGATAAGCCGGTCGAAATACTCGAGCGTTCGCCCCGACCACGGTGCGATCGCTCCTTCGTCTATGGACAGGTCGGGGTTCGGGATCACAAGATCCAGGTCGACCTCGAGATGGGTGCCCAGTCCGTCGCAGCGCTCACAGGCGCCGTAGGGCGAGTTGAACGAGAAGTTCCTCGGTGCTAGCTCGTCGAAAGAGATGCCACAGAAGCTGCACGCAAAGTGTTGCGAGAACAGGATGTCTTCGGCCGTGTCCTCCACGAGGTCGATCGAGGCCGTCCCATCGGCAAGCTTGAGGGCGGTTTCGATGGAGTCGGTGAGCCGGCTCTGGATGCCCTCGCGGATCACGAGGCGGTCGACGATCACGTCGATGTCGTGCTGAAAGTAACGGTCGAGGCGGATCTTGTCGGACAGGTCGCGTACCTCGGAGTCGACCCGGGCCCGGGCGTAGCCGCGGCGCGCCAGGTCCTCGAACAGGCTGGTGAACTCACCCTTTCGCCCCCGTACGATCGGGGCCAGCACCTGGAAGCGGGTGCCCTCGGGAAGCGCCAGGACCTGATCGACTATCTGCTCGGGAGTCTGCCGGGCAATGGCACGGCCGCAGTTATGGCAGTGGGGCCGTCCGATCCTGGCGAACAGCAGTCTCATGTAGTCGTAGATCTCGGTGATCGTTCCGACGGTGGACCTTGGGTTTCGGGACGCCGACTTCTGGTCGATCGAGATCGCCGGTGACAGGCCCTCGATGAAGTCCACATCGGGCTTGTCCATCTGCCCGAGAAACTGCCTGGCATAGGACGACAGCGACTCGACGTAACGCCGTTGGCCTTCCGCATAGATCGTGTCAAAGGCAAGGGAGGATTTCCCTGAGCCCGAGATCCCCGTGAACACGATCAAGGAGTCGCGCGGAAGCTCGAGGTGGATGTTCTTGAGGTTGTGCTCGCGGGCGCCCCGGATAACGAGCTGTCCGGAGGCCTCGGGAAAGGTCGCTGCTGGCATCTGCCCTCATGCTAAACGACGCCGGTGTAACTCCGGGCCCGGGGGGGCCGAGAACGACGCCGAGAGGGCTCGAGGCGCCCACGGGCGGGCGTCACGGGGCCGCTAATCTAAGAGCGTGAAGAGTCGGGCGGCTTTCCGGGACGAGTTTCCCGTCGCCGGGCGGCGCACGTATCTCATCTCGGCCTCGCTCGGCCCCCTCTCCCGGCGCAGCCGTCTGCTCGCCGAGGAGCACCTCGACCTCTGGGAGAAACTCGGCCCTGAGGAGCTCTGGTTCGATCACGGCTTCCCCCGCCTGGAGAGATGCCGGTCGTCGTTTGCGAGGCTGATCGGCGCCGGCCCCAACGAAGTCGCCATCATCCCGTCGGTGTCCGCGGGCTTGTCGTCGATCGCAAGCTGCCTCGACTTCGGCCCTCGTCCCAAGGTCGTGCTCTCGGCCATGGACTTTCCGACCAATCACCATGTCTGGTTGGCGCAGCGCCGGCGGGGAGCCCGGCTCGATGTGGCGCCGACCTCCGACGGAATCGGCGTCGAGGCGGGCGAGATCACCGGCCGGATCGACGGCTCGACCGCAATCGTCAACCTCAACCGCGTCCTGTACGAGTCCTCGTGGATCATGGATACCCCCCCCATCGTCGAAGCCGCCCACCGCCACGGCGCCTTCGTCGTCCTCGACGATTTCCACGGCACCGGAATCGTGCCCATCGACGTCCACCGGCTCGAGGTCGATTTCCTGCTGTCGGGCGCCCTCAAATGGCTCTGCGGCGGGCAGGGCATCGCCTTCCTCTACGTACGCGAGGGGTTGATCGAGTCGCTGGAGCCGGCGGTCGTGGGATGGTTCGGAACCCGGGACCCGTTCGGCTTCGGGCGCTCCGAGCTCGAGCTTCGCCTCGACGCCAGGCGCTTCGAGACCGGCACCTACGCCCTGCCCCAGGCATGGACCGCCTCCGGAGGGCTGGAGTTGATCCTCGAGGCGGGGGTCGAGTCCATTCGAGCACACAGCCAGTCGCTGACCGCGGAGGTGATCCGGCGCGCCGACACCTTGGGGCTCGAGGTGCTGTCGCCGCTCGCGGCCGAACGGCGCGGCGGCCTCGTGCGCCTCAGGGTGCCCGGCGGGCGCGCCGGCGCGCAGCGCATCCTCCATGCTCTGTTGGAACGCGACGTGGTGCTCGACGCCAGGGGCGACGCCCTCAGGATCTCGCCCCATTTCTTCAACGACGACACCGACATCGACCGCTGCTTCACGGAGCTGCGGAAGCTTCTCTGACCCCCCCGGAAATCGCCTATGGACTTGCCCCCGCACACCCCCAACCCGAAGCTTGGTCGAAAACGCGCGCCCAGTGTCACTTTTCGACCAAGGTACGCGCCGAGGTGGCAATCAGCCGACGTCGCGCAGCTCCCGCCGGAGGTCGTGAACCTCGTCACGGATGCGAGCCGCGTACTCGAAGCGGAGATCGGTGGCGGCCTGGTGCATCTCCTCCTCGAGCTGGAGGATGAGCCGCTTTAGCTCGTCCGGGCTGCCCCCCACCGGCTCGCGCCTGCGGCTCTTGGACTTGTCCGGAACCGTCGCGTCCCGGCCTCTGCCGAAGCCCGAGATCAGGATGTCGCTCACTGCCTTGCGGATCGAAACCGGATCGATCCCGTGCTCCTCGTTGTATTCGAGCTGTATCTTGCGGCGCCGTTCGGTCTCGGAGATCGCCTTGCGCATGGACTGGGTGACCTCGTCGGCGTACAGGATGACCTCCCCGTCCACGTTGCGGGCGGCGCGCCCGATGGTCTGGATGAGCGAGGTCTGCGAACGGA
The DNA here is from genome assembly GCA_013817045.1 of Actinomycetota bacterium. Lineage (GTDB taxonomy): Bacteria > Actinomycetota > CADDZG01 > CADDZG01 > WHSQ01 > JACDDL01. The sequence continues at coordinate 8,480 of JACDDL010000120.1, forward strand.
GGTAGCCCTCCTTGTCGGCGTCCAGGATCGCGACCAGGGACACCTCGGGAAGGTCCAGACCCTCGCGCAGCAGGTTGATGCCGACCAGGACATCGAACTCGCCGAGCCTCAGGTCGCGCAGAATCTCGATGCGTTCGACCGTGTTTATGTCGGAGTGAAGGTAGCGGACCCGCACCCCCGATTCGAGCAGGTAGTCGGTCAGGTCCTCGGCCATCTTCTTGGTCAAGGTCGTCACCAGGATGCGCCCACCGGCGTCGGTACGCTGCTTGATCTCTTCCATGAGGTGGTCGATCTGCCCGCGCGTCGGGCGGATCTCGACCTTCGGGTCGATCAACCCCGTCGGCCGAACCAGTTGCTCGACCGGCTGCCCCGACATGCGCAGCTCGAATGGCCCGGGGGTGG
>JACDDL010000121.1 GCA_013817045.1 Actinomycetota bacterium
TCTGAGGATTGGCTCCGTCGCCTGGGCGAGTGGTGGAACGGTAGACACGCTGGCTTCAGGTGCCAGTGCGCGGTAAGCGCGTGGGGGTTCAAATCCCCCCTCGCCCACGCTGTGATGTCGCGGGACATCCCGGACAGATGTCGCGGAGCATAGTGGACACCTAAGCCGCGCCGCGACGCTGGTAGTCCCGGCTCGGATCCAGCCTCAGCTGCCGTAGCAGCTCGCCGTGCTCGTCAAGGACCCGGATCTGTCGACCGGCCACCAGCAGGATCACCCGGGTCCCGTTGAGGGCCCTGCCCATCCCGATGTGGTGCAGCTTGCTCTTGTAGCGGATCGTGACCGTGCCGTGCTGGTCGACCTTGTCGTGGCGGACCCGGAGCTCTCTCGTGTAGCTGTGCTTGGATGTGCGCGGCATCGCCTTGGCACGCGAATCGAATGCGGCGCGGGGGGTCATACGTCCCTTGGCGCGGTGGGGCCGAACCTCGTTGTAGTAGGCGACGAAGCGATCGACCTGGGCTTGGAGCTCGGCGATCGATGAAGCCCTCTTCTGCTTGTTGAGGAACTTCTTTAGGGTCTGGTGGAAGCGCTCGACCTTGCCGCAGGTCTGTGGGTGATAGGGGCGCGAGTGCTTGTAGGTGATGCCGAGATGGAACAGCTCGGACTCCATTGCGGAGTAGCCGTCGCGGTAGGCGGCGGTGTAGACGGCGCCGTTGTCGGTCAGAAGCGAGGCCGGCAGACCCCAAGCCCCGCCTGCGTCGTAGAGGGTCCCGACGACATCTGGTGACGTCGTGGTCGATAGCACCTTGCTCGCCACACAGACCCTCGAGAAGTCGTCTAGGAAGTTCAAGATCTCGACCTTGGAGCCGTCTTTGAGCTCGTAGAAGGTGACGTCTGATTGCCAGCACTCGTTGGGCAGGCGCGCCTCGAAGCGGATGTAGGAGCTCTTGGGTCGCTTGTGCGGCTCGGGGGTGACGAAGCCGCGTCGCTTGAGCACCCGCCAGATCGTCGAGATCGACGGCGGAGCGGGATCGGTGAGGCTCAGGTGGTAGTGGATCGTGTGGGCGCCGCAATCGAAGCCTTGGTCTAAGAGCTCCTTGCGCAGCCTGACGACGCGATCCTCGAGCTCGCCCGAGATGCGGTTGGCCACGCAACGGGGCGCCTTGGAACGGGGGCGCACCGCCTCATAGCCGCCCCCCTTGAAGCGAGCCACCAGCTCCTGGACCCAGCTCTTTGACACCCCGTGCTCCTGAGCCACAGCCCGCAGGCTGCGACCCTCGATGACCACCGCGTCGACGACATAGCGAGCGACATCCAAAAGACACCTCCCTGGTAGGTGTCCAGGATGTCTCGCGACAGGTGTCCACTATCCGGTGAAACCAGACACCTCCCGCCCTGCTCCTGTGATGTCGCGGGCCATCGTGGACGGGTGTCGCGGAGCATAGTGGACACCTTCACGGCCTGGCGTGTGGCTGATAGTCGCGGCTCGGATCCAACGTCAGCTGCCTCAAAAGTTCCCCATCCTCGGACAGGACCCGGATGTCCCGCCCTGCCACCAGCAGGACCACGCGAGTGCCATTCAGCGCTCTGCCCATCCCGATGTGGTGGAGCCTGCTCTTGTAGCGAATGGTGACCGACCCATGCTGGTCGATCCTGTCGTGTCGCACACGAAGCTCTCTTGAGTAGGTGGGACCGAGGTTGCGGGGCACCGCCTTGGCGCGCGCGTCGAACGCGACCCGCGGGGGCTGGCGGCCTTTGGCCCGGTGTGGGCGGATGTCGTTGTAGTAGGCCACGAAGCGATCGACCTGAGCTTGGAGCTCGGCGATCGTCTCCGGCTTGGGCTGTTTTCTCAAGAAGAGCTTCAAGGTCTGGTGGAAGCGCTCCACCTTGCCGCAGGTCTGGGGGTGATAGGGCCGCGAGTGCTTGTAGGTGATGCCTAAGTGGAACAGCTCCGACTCCAGCGCGGAGTAGCCGTGGCGATAGGCGGCGGTGTAGATGCAACCGTTGTCAGTCAAGAGCGAGGACGGTAAACCCCAAGTGCTGCCTGCCTCATAGAGGGTGGCGACGACGTCGGGTGAGCTCGTGGTCGGTAGCACCCGGCTGGCGACACAGACCCTCGAGAAGTCGTCTAAGAAGTTCAGGATCTCGACCTTGCTGCCGTCTTTCAGTTCGAACAAGGTGACGTCTGACTGCCAGCTCTCATTGGGCAGCGATGCCTCGAAGCGGATGTAGGAGCTCTTGGGGCGCTTGTGCGGCTGCGGTGTGACGAAGCCGCGCCGCTTGAGCACCCGCCAGATCGTCGAGACAGACGGCGGCTGCGGATCGCTGAGGCTCAGGTGGTAGTGGATCGTCTGGGCGCCGCAGTCAAAGCCCTCCTCGGAGAGCTCCTTGCGGATCCTAACGACCCGGTCCTCTAGTTCATCCGAGCTGTGGTTGGCGACCTTCCTAGCGGCCCTGGAGCGTGGCGCGATTGCCTCGTAGCCACCCTCTCGAAAGCGAGCGACGAGTGTGGCGACCCAGCTCTTCGAAACCCCGTGGGCGGCCGCCACGTCCCGGTAGCTGCGCTTCTCCACAACCACCGCATCGACCAGGTAGCGGGCCAGCTCCACAGGGCACCTCCGTCGCTAGGGGTGTCCACTAGGGCCCGCGACATGCCTCCTCAGCCGTGTCCACTATCCGGTGAAATCACACACCTCCCGCCCTGCTCCATCGAAACCGCAGCTCAGAGGCCATATCCTGTGCCTCCCAACCCAGGCTCCCGCGCTTGAGAATCGCACTGGGGCCGCGCTGGGGCCGCGAGCGAGCGCCGGTGAAGCCCATCGAGGTCCTCGGCGAGGCGGCTCATGTCGTCCGGGAACAGGTGGCCGTAGCGGTCCATCGTGACCGTGATCGAGGAATGTCCCAGATGCTGCTGGATCGCCTTCGGATGCGCCCCCCGGGAGATCAGGAGGGCCGCGCAGGTGTGGCGCAGGTCGTGTATACGCAGGCCTTCGGGCAGCCCGGCGGCCCTTACAGCAGGCACCCACACCCGGCCTCGAAAGTTGGCATGGCGCAGGGGCCCGCCCCCGGGCGCCGCGAACACCAGCGAGTCGGTTTCTGCAGTGACATTCTCGGCAAGGTGTCGGGCGAGCATCTCGACCAGAAAGCGCGGCAGGGAGACGAACCTGGTCTCGTACGTCTTGGTCGCGCCGAAGTGAAGATGGCCGTCGACGTCGGCGAGGGACTCCCGCACCTGGATCCGGGAGCGCAGGAGTTCGCACCTGCCTCGCCACAGCCTCGCCCCAACGGGTGCCGCCATAGGCCAGGAGATACACCAGGGGGGCGTAGGGCCGCGTTATGCCGCCAGCCAGCCTGGCGACCTCGTCGGCCGTCAGGAAGCGCATCTCCGCACCGGTCACCCGGGGGAGCTTGACCCCGACGCACGGTGTGCGGGCGATATACCCGGACTCGAGCGCCGCCTTGAGGATGTTCGACAGGAGGAAGTAGCACTGACGAACTCTCGACGAACTCAATCCCGAAGCAACGAGATCCGCGATCCACTCATGCACGTGAACGGGCTCGATGCGAGCCAGCGGGGCATGCCCGAAGCGTGGGATCAGGTAGGTGCGGAGCAGGCTTTCATAACCGGCGCGGGTCGTGGGCTTGAGTGCGGCTGTGGTCGGCATCCAGCGTGCCGCCCACTCCCCAAAGGTGGTCTTGCCGAGACGTGGATCGACCCAGTCGCCCCGCAGCATCGACGACTCGATCGACACGGCGAACCGCTCGGCGTCGACCTTGCGCCTGAAGGACCTGCTGCGCTCACGACCGTCGGGAGCCCGGTAACGGACTCGCCACCCGCGCCCTTGCTCACGACGATCCTCGATGTGTGCCATCTAAAGCCCTCTTCCCAACTCCCAATCTCAAAACGGTTTGCCAGGTTTGACTCTCAGTCCGTTCGTGTCTCTCGTACCTGCAGCACTTACCCACCCCTTTATCGCGGCTCACGGTGATCCCGCTCCTTCATCACCTCGAGCCTACGTCTTCGCTGTCATCCCTTACATCAGGGCCTGAAGTGTGGCACGACAGTGTGACGATTTGAAGGGCCGAGCTAGAGGTGAGTCTCTGGACCAACCCCATCTACTGGTTGTTTCTCATCGGTTCGCATTGGTGACGCGCGCTTGTGTCGCGGGGACATCCATCTCGTGCGCTTGGTTCAAGAATGCCCGTGGGCCGGGCGACTGGCCGATTTCTACAGGCCGGTCTGATCGAACTCAACGAAGTGCAGCGCAGGGCAAAGGAGCTCGAAGCTCGTCGCAGCCAACTCGATAATGAGCGCACGAGCCTCTCGACCGAACGTCGCGAGCTCGCCAAGGATAACCGCCTACGCCAGCGCGTCGACGACTTCGCCGGGCGCGTCATGGCGAGTCTGGACGGACTGAACTTCGAGCAGCACCAGAGGTTGCTGCGTCTCGTGGTGGAGGAGGTTCGGGTCCAGGGTTGGCAGGTCGAGATCGCGCTGCGCATCCCGCTCGATGAGAACACTCAGGAGAATCGAGGAGGTCCGGAACTCCCAAACCCTTTCGGAGCAGGAGTGTCAAGTGATACGTGTTTGCGTTCCCTTCATCACGATGACCACCGCGTGGTGCAGCGGAAAGCGGGCCGTTCATGGAGGTCGCGCGACGGGACCTTCGCGATGACGGTGTGGCGGAGATGGAGGGGCTGACTGAAGTGCGTAGCGTTCGAGATGCTGAAATGACTACGGTGCCTATGCCCGTCCGGACGCAAGGACAGCCAATGTGACTTTTGCGGTACCCTTGCCCGACGGTCGGATTTGTCTTCTTGCTAGGCGACGACTTGCGCGCGCATCGCATGTGCACGAGCCGCCGACGGGATGTCACCTTTTCTCTCGTAGAGCTCAATTGCAGCTTCAAGTAAAGGCAGACTTTCGGAAGGACGGCCCCCCATCATCAGAATCTCTGCCAAGCCCATCGAACAATCAGCTTGGTCGCTTAGCCACTCGGTGGCCTCGACCATCCTGATAGCCTGGCGCATCATGGCTTCGGCCTCGACGAAGCGTCCCTGCCCAGCGAGCAGCTTTCCTCGCACTGTTCTCCACGCTGCTTGTGTCTGCAAATCATCATCTGTGGTTGCTTGAGAACTGGTTTCAGCGAACCGATCTGCTTCATCGTGGCGACCCTGGACATAGAGTGATCGTGCGAGAGTCGCAGCAACCATGGACAGGTAGCCGGTCTCGCTCATCGCTTCGAGCACCTCGTACGCGGGACGGAGAATCCGCTCCGCTTCGAGCGGCCGGTCATTACGCAACTCGAGCTGCCCGTGAATCATGGAGCTGGCGGCCCACGAGGTTTTCAGTCCCAACTGATTAAGGGACTCTCTTCCTTCTATGATGTGCCGGCGGGCCCTTTCGAAGTCACCCATCAGTCCCTCGCAGTCAGCCAGCGAGATCAAGGCAAAGGCTTCAACAACTGGATTCCGCCTGCCTCGCCTGCGTATCTCCTCTACCCGGGCAATGCCCTCCTTCGCCGTTCTCGATCCCCAGGGAGCCGCCAGGGCGAGGAAGTCCAGGTGGTCGGCCTCGGCGCGGCGGTCATGTGCTCGCTGGGCATGAAAGATGGCGCGCTCAAGAAGTTCCTCGCCGATGGCAACGCCACCGAGCCATATCTCAATCATCCCCAGAAACCCCCATGCCTTGGCGAGACCAAGGTGAGCGTTCGATTGTTCAAGAAGCGGAATGATCTGTCTGATCTGCCCGGAGATTTGTTCCATTGTGATGTTGGGATCTGTGTTTTGTTGGAGCATGATTCGGCCGAGTCGCGCCCGGATGGCGGTCGTTGTTTGATCGGTTGCCCTTGCGATCTCCTGCGCCTCAGCCAATGCTGCGTCTGCCCGCACGAGATCGCCACTCTCCCATAAAGCGTCTCCGAGGTCGATCAGGAGATCTCCCTTGTCAGGGTGAACATCAGGACGTAAGGTTGCTGCCCGATCGAGCAGGTTGACCGCCGCGGCCATGTCCCCGCGGTCGAAGGCTCGTCTTCCTGCCGTTGCCAGGCGATCTGCTGCCTGCCCTCCAAGGGCTTCTCCCTTGAGACCGACGGGACCAAGTGCGTGAAGATAGAGATAGGCCTGCTCTAGGTGATATCCGAGTATCTCTTCATATTCAGTTGGTCGATCTCCCACGATTCCCTTCAGCCAACCTGCGAACCGCTCATGCAGCTCGGCTCTTAGTTCCTTAGGCATCGACTGATACGCTGCGTCTCGGATGAGAATGTGGCGGAATTGGAACGCCTCGCTCCCGTAGAAACCTTCCTCCTGTGGGCGGATTAACTCACGGCGGACGAGCTTCAGGAGGTCACTCGCAACTCGAGGGCGAAGATGCTCGGGAGAGAGTTCGGTGACCGCCTTCGAATAGAAGACCCTGCCGGCTACACTTGCCCTTTCAATAACCTGGCGCTCTTCATCATTCAGGCGATCGAGTCGGGCAGCCAACAGGGCTTCAACAGTGGGCGGGACGGAGATCCTTTCCAAGTTCGCCACAAGGGTCCATGATCCGCCGTGACGGTGTAAGAGACCATCATCAATCAGCATGCCGATCATCTGCTCGACGAAGAGCGGATTTCCTTCGGCGGCTTCTGCGATTCTTGATCTCGCTTCAGTTGGCAACCTGGCGTCCCCCAGAAGCCCTTGAACCATGAGGTTGCTCTCTTCATCGCTGAAGGGTTCCAGTAGCATGGAGGAAGCGTTGAACTTGCCGCCACCCCAGTCGGGGCGGTTGTCGAGCATTTCAGGGCGGGCCACACAAAGGAGCAGGATAGGGGCGTTCCGTGACCAGTCAGCGATGTGTTCAACCAAATCCAAAAACGTCGGTTCGGCCCAATGAAGGTCCTCAAGGAGGAGGATGAGAGATTTCCGTCGGGCCAAGGTTTCGAACAACTTGCGCACTGCCAGAAAGCCTTCCTCTGCAGCGGCCGATGCTTCTGATGTGCCGATGAGTCCTAGGACGCGATCGGCTATGTATCCTTGCTGCTCCTCTCCCTCGAGCAGTGTGAGAAGCCTTTTGTGCAATTCTTGGAAAGAGTCTCCCTCACCTACGTTGCAGGCTTGAAGGACGACCTCGGTCAGTGGCCAGAAAGTGATCCCTTCTCCGTAAGGAAGGCACCGTCCCTTGAGAATCAACGCGTCGTTCTGGACGCTGCTCAAGAACTCGCCAATTAGGCGAGACTTCCCGACCCCGGCCGTTCCCAGGATGGTGAAAAGATGACAGGTTCGCTCTCTTTGTGAACGCAGGCTGGCTTCCCCAAGCAAGTGCAGCTCGTGCTGGCGACCGATGAAGGGCGTATCCAGGAGTCGAGCAAGTGGTAGCTGTCTCTGACCAACATCGATCAGGCGCCAGGCACTGACTGCCTCAGCCTTTCCTTTAAGCGCTAGTGACTCCACTGGTTCGGCCTCTACGGCGTCTCGGACCAAACGGTGAGTAGCGGCTCCAATGAGTACTTCGCCCGGTTTTGCGGCCTGCTCCAAGCGGGCAGCAACGTTTACAGCATCACCCGACACAAAGGCTTGACCTTGAGAGGGATCGCCCGCAATGACCGAGCCGGTGTTGACCCCCGTGCGGGCATCTATACGCACGCCCCACTCAGTCTCGAGGTCGTCATTTAGCGTTTCGAGACCACCACGCAATTCAGCTGTCGCTCGGACGGCCCTAAGAGCATCATCCTCATGAACCGTGGGAATACCAAATACGGCCATAACCGCATCCCCGATGAACTTCTCCACCGTCCCACCGTGAAGCTCGAGGATCCGTCGGGACATGTCAAAGTATCGGGACATCACCCGTCTGACGGATTCAGGATCAAGGCGCTCTCCGAGAGCAGTGGACCCGGTCACATCTGAAAAGACCACGGTGACCGTCTTGCGTGATTCCCGTCTGGCGGGGCCATCACCGGAAAGGGAAGTTCCGCACATCATGCATAGGCGGGCTCTCTGGGGGTTTTCCTCACCACACCTTGGACAGTTCACCCAGGACGCACCCCCGCACTCTGTCGCACATCAAGCTGGGATCAGTCACCAAAATCGGTCCGTTCTAATATGCAAAGGGCTAGTTTAGCGTTCCCATTCTTGCCTCACACTCTGCCAATCCGTTTGGTGCGTTCGAAGGACGGGAGGGCACCTCGAACCACGGTAGATAGTTCGCCACGGGCGCCTGGAGATCGGGGCCGCCAGCGACGTGGCCCAGCAGCGCGATCGCGGTGAAGGATTTTCCGATGGAGCCGATCTCGAACAAGATGTCCTCGTCCACGGGCGCGCCTATCGCCAGATCGGAATGTCCGTAGGTCTTGATCCCGAGCGTCCGTTCTCGATCCTTGAGGGCTATCGTCGCGTCGGGCGCCCCTCCTCGCTTAAGCGGCGCGCCACAAAGGCGTCAAGCCGGCCCCCACATCTCTTCGAGCATCTGTTTCAATCCATTATGGGTAGCTTTGCGTTCCGGCCGTGGTCACCGAGGGCGAATCATTTCGGATGAAGGAGGCCAGATCAAGAGGAGGTGGGCGAAAGAAAACGGCTACGAAATCCTCAAGGGTGGGGCATTTCAGTTGGCCATCAGTGGGGAACTTCGGATGGCCATTGACACATGCCGGCGTCCAACGTGCAAGAGCAAGCGCGGACGCCTCTCCAGCCCCGTCCACCCCGACTTGCTCGGCCGACAGCATCAAACGAAGTCGGGCAAAAGTCCTGGTAACCGGTTGTGAGAACTTTCTTTACTAGGTCACAACCACCATCACATCGTTCCGGTTTCTATAGCCCAGGCTACCGACACCAGATCATTCCGGTTTTAGGCGAGTGTTCCGACAGGACATCGTTCCTTTCTTCGTCAGAGCTTCAGAGG
>JACDDL010000321.1 GCA_013817045.1 Actinomycetota bacterium
TTTTGGATCCCAGGATCCTCAGCTCTCGGTTGGATCGGATGAGCCTTACGAACTCGATCAAGCCTCGGCGAGGCAGCGAGGTCGGGAGCGCGGCGCTACGCTCGAGCAGACGCGCCTCGAAGCCCAGCCGCTTCTCGTATTCGTCCGGGGTGACGCCCTTGAGAACCGAATAGCGGTGATGGGAGTTATGGAAGCGCTCGAAAGCGCGTGCTCTCCTCTTGAGGTGCGCGAGGTCCTGGAATGTCTCGGTGCGGAAGAAGCGCTTGTCGAAGACGTCGTTGAAGTGCTCGATGACCGGGTTGCGCCATGGCTCTGCGAACGGGATGAAGCGGACCCTCACGCCCAACGCGAGACAGGTCCACACCGGAACCGCGAGCTGACGCCCGCGCCCCTGGATGGTTTGGCCGTTGTCGAACTTGGCGTGCTTGGGGACGCCGAGCCGGCGCCACAGTCGGGTGAGCCCGTCTGCCACCTCCCACTCTTCCTTGCTCGTCAGGATCTCGATAGCGGCTCGCCGGCGCCCGAGATCGACCGCGTTGAGCGCATAGAAGGAGATGGCGCCATGGAGGTGACGAGGCCCGACGAGGTCGATCTCGTGGATGGCATTGGGGCGAACGAGCAGCGGAGCCGGTGGATAGGGAGTGCCCTTGGGGACGTAGCGACGGCGGGCGCGTCTCTTGGGAACCCCGGCGCGTTTGAGGATGCGATCGATGGTCCAGGTCTCCGGGGGATCGACCCCCAGCTTCTCCATCTCCCACGCGATCGCGGTGGCGCCCACCTGCGCCCAGGGATCGGCCATCAGTCGTGCCCGGATCTCGAGCACGATGCGCTCGGTGTCCTGGGGTGTCCTCCGAGCCTGGTTCTTTGGGGCGCGAGAGCGCTCTTGAGCCCAGCTCTCGTTCCCAGGGTCGTAGCGCGCTACCCACTTTCGCACCCACCGGTCGGTGCGCCCGAGATCGGCCGCCACCTTGGCCGGCGGCTCGCCTGCCAACACCCTCGCCACCGTCTCCCGGCGCGCTTCCTCCTCGGCTTTACCCACCCGCTCCTCCTCTGCCTTCGACGTCAGTCGTGGCAGAGGATGCAAGCAACCGGGACTCGAGGGGCGGAACGATGTGGTGCCAGAAACGGGGCTGAGAAGCGGAACGATGTGATGCTATGTACTACGGAACGATGTGATGCCGGCTGTCACCTAAGGGAGAAGGACCGAACCCTAGATTCGGTCCTTCTTCTTGATTGCAGTTAAGTCGTCACATTGTCCGCGACGGCGCACAGAATCGTCTTGACCTGGAACGGTGTGAGGCTGGGATGCTTTCCCAGGATGCGGGCTATCAATCCGGCGATATGGGGCGCGGCAAAGCTGTTTCCGGTCGCCACTATCGACGATCCATCCAGCCATGGCACCTCTAGATCGATTCCCGGAGCGCCGAACTCCACGGGAGGCGATGGGTTGTACTCGAAGCCGAATGGGTCGGTTCCGTCGTGCGCCGCAACCGAAAAGACCGACGAGTACAGAGAAGGGAAGCTCGGCTTGGGCACGTTGTTCACCGCCGAGACCAGCATCACGTTGCGGAAGTACGCCTCATCGGCAATCTCGTGGAAGGTTCCGAAATACTCGCTCTTGCCGGTGCTGAGACTGAGATTGACAACCTGCATGCCGTTGTCGACCGCCCAGCGCAGGCCCGCGGCAAAAACCATTCCCTTGCCACTGAGCTTCGACCCGAGGACGCGCACACTGTAGAGTCGAACGTCCGGAGCGGCTTTGCGGATGATCCCTGCGCACGCCGTGCCGTGACCGAACAGATCTTCATGCGGCCCGTCGGTCATCGTCACCTCGCCCTCTGCATCGGGATCGTACGCGAGAGCCACGCCACCGGCGACCTTCCCAACGGCCGGGTGCCCGGCGTCGATTCCGCTGTCGACCACGGCGACCTTCACCCCGGCGCCGGTGCTGGCCCCCCAGGCCCACTCCTTTGTGATCGGCCCCCGCAGACCCAACGCGCTCATGCGCTTGAGCTTGTCGTGCTCGAACTGCCACGACCACGCCGGCTTGCTCACCGCCGGCGTCGCACGTAGGTCAAGAACTCACCTACTAGCCTGGTGGCGGCGCGCCGCTCCTCCGGCCCCAACATGCCCAGCTCGTGAAAGTGGCTCGCCAGCTCGGCCATGTCGGCGTTTGGAGCGCCCGTGTCCCGTGCTGCCTCTAGAAGGGCGCGACCCAGGTCACCGTCCTCTGTGGCAGAGGCCGTAGCCCGCAAGAGGGCCGCACCTAGGTTGGAGAAGACGCGCGAGTTCTCGATCGCGAGCGCCGCCTGGCCGGCAAACAACGACAACAGCTCGATGTCGCGAGCGGTTTCGGGCCGGTCACTGCTGCGATCGAGCACCTCGATCACGCCGAGCATGCGGCGTTCCGTTTCGAGGGGCATCGCAAGGATCGAGCTCGGCGTATAACCTGTGCTCTGAGCAACGTCTACGGCAAAGCGCCTGTCCTTGGCCACGTCCTC
>JACDDL010000122.1 GCA_013817045.1 Actinomycetota bacterium
CGGAGGTGAACGAAAAGGCGTTTGCGAAGGTGGTCGAGGACAAGCAAAGGGAGGCAGGAGACGGCTTCGACGGGACCTGGGTTGCGCATCCGGACTCGGTGCCGGTTGCAGCCGAGCAGTTCGACAAGGTGCTGGGCGATCGCCCGCATCAGGTCGACCGGAGGCGCGATGAGGTATCGGTCGAGGCCAAGGATCTGCTCAGCGTGAGCGATACGCCCGGAGCCATTACCGAGGAGGGCCTGCGCAGTGACGTGAATGTCGGCATCCAGTACATCTCTTCGTGGCTGCGAGGCAACGGAGCGGCCGGCATCTACAACCTGATGGAGGACGCCGCCACCGCCGAGATAGCACGCTCTCAGGTGTGGCAGTGGGTTCGCCACGATGCCGTTCTCACCGACGAGACCGGCAACACCCGGCAGGTGACGCCTGAGCTCGTGAGGACGATAGCCACGGAGGAGCTCGAAAAGGTGCGCGCCGAGGTCGGCGACGAGTTCTTCTTCAACCACGGCCGTCCGGACGAATCGCGCGCCCTGTTCGAGGAGGTCGCTCTCAATGAGAGGTTCGTCGAGTTCTTGACGTTGCCTGCATACGACCACTTGGACTAGCGCCCATCTCCCGGCGCACTCCGTCAAGGTATTTGTAAGCGGGCATATCGTCGGCATATGATCCAAGCGCGTTATTTGGGTGGGTCGGAGTTCTCCAAAAGGGGGTAGCGCCTCATGGCGGTCACCGAAGAGCAGCCGAGGTTAGCCGAAGACAGGGAGAAGCCCGAGTTCACGGGCGCTACCGATCGCATGGGGCATCACGAGCCCCTTAAAAGGGTTCGCAAGGTCCCCAAGTATTTTGGCTGGCTGGCGCTGTTCGGTCCCGGGGCGATCTATGCGGCCACGGCACAGGGAAGCGGCGAGCTCATATTCTGGCCTCTCCTCATCGCTCTGTTCGGGCCGGCTCTCATCGGCCTCATCCTCCCTGCATGCGCCTTGCAGCTGCCGGTCACCATCGAGATAGGGCGCTACACGGCGACCACGGGCGAAACGATGTTTACGGGCTTCCAGCGAATCAACAGAGCGTTTGCCGTATTGATGTGGATCATGCTGTTCGTCGTGTATCTGTGGTTCGGGGGCTATGCAAGCGGCGCCGCCGGCGGCATGGTGGCTCTCACCGGCTTCCCACCGGGGCTCTCCGAGGACGGTCAGACCTATTTCTGGGCCTATCTGATCATCGCCGTATTCGCATCGGTCATCATCTTCGGGAAGACGATTTACCCGATCATCGAGAAGATCATGATCGTGATCACGGCGATAACGATTCTCGGCCTCATCATTGCGAGCTTTCACCCCGCTGTGAGGCCGTACTACGGCGAGTTCTTCGGCCGTCTGTTCACATTCCGCTTCTCGATTCCCGATAATCTCAGCACGCAGAACCTCGATTACCTCATCACGGCCATTGCCTTCGCCGGCCAGGGTGGCTTTGGGAATGTTTTGTACAGCTACTGGATTCGCGACAAGGGGATCGGAATGGGACGGTTCGCGGGCCGGATTACCAGCCCCGTGACCGGCGAGCCCGAAACGATTCCATCGGCCGGCTACACCTTCGAAGATACCGAGGCCAACAAGAAAGAGTACAGAGGGTGGACGCGGTGGCTGTGGGCCGACCAATCCTTCGGCACCGGCGCGAACACGGTGACGCTTGTGCTGACGACTCTGCTTTCCTTCGCTCTCCTGTGGCCGAAGGGCGCAGTTCCCAGCGACGACAACCTCGTCAGCAAGCAGGCGGCGTTCTTCGAGACGAGCTGGGGTACGGTCGGGAAGCTCGTGTTCTTCCTGGTTGCGACTGCCTTCTTAGCCGACACGTGGCTCGCACTCGTGGATGCGGTGTCGAGGATGCATTCCGACTTCTTCACTGCGAACTTCAAGCGCCTGCGGAGGTGGGGCTTCAGAAACGTTTACTACACGTGGTTCGTGATCCTCACCCTCGTCAGCGTCATTACGATTCCCTTCGCAACCCCCGGTACGCTGTTGGTTACGGTTGCGGTGCTGCAGTTCTTCGCGATGATGTTTTACATACCGGGGCTCATCTACATGAACTACTACAAGATCCCGAAGGTCTATCCGAAGTGGACGCGGCCATCCAACATCGCCCTGTTCTTTATCTCTTTGTCCGGGTTGGTCTACATCGTGCTGGGCGTCCTCTACCTGAAAATCCGGGGACCTGCTCTGATAAAGCCGCTTACGAGCCTGTTCTCCTGACACGAGCTGAGAAGGGGTCTGGACTGTGGCTGTGCGGCTTGCCCTCACGATGGGGGACCCTTCCGGCATAGGGCCCGAGATCTGTCTGGGGGCGCTGGAGACGGCGAGCGAAGCCGGCGCTCAGGCCGTCATCGTGGGTGACTCGGGAGTGTTGAGGCGGGCGGCCGAGGTCATCGGGAGCGATCCCGCCCTGGAGAGCGCCACGAGCATCGACTCGCTGCCGTCCGAAGGGCACTGCGTGCTGGATCTGCACAACGTCGACGCCGCTCACCACGAGTTTGGAAGGGTCAAGGCCGAGTACGGACGCGCCTCGGTGAATTACCTGAAGACCGCGGTCGGGATGTGCATGGGCGACCGCGCCGGGGCAATCGTGACGGCGCCCATAAACAAAGAAGCCCTCAAGGCGGCCGAGGTTCCGGAGCCGGGCCACACTGAGATGCTCGGGACCTTCACGGACACCGATGTCTACGAGACGATGTTCATGGTCGAGCGCATGAGGATTTTCTTCGCCACGCGCCATCTTTCGCTGCGGGGCGCGATCGACGCGATCACCAGGGACGGATTGCTCAGAACGCTCGAGAACGTGCGCAATGCCCTGAGGTTGATGGGTCTCGATGAGCCTGAAATCGCGGTGGCCGCCCTCAACCCACATGGAGGTGAGGGTGGGTTGTTCGGTAACGAGGAGATGGATGCCATCCGTCCTGCGGTCGAGGCGGCCAAGAACCGGGGATGGAATGTGGTCGGGCCCATCCCGGCAGACAGCATCTTTGCGCAGCACCGGCAGGGCAGATACGACGCGGTGTTGTCGTTGTTCCACGATCAAGGTCATATTGCGTCAAAGACCGTCGATTTCGACGGCACGGTGTCGGTGACGACCGGGTTGCCGATCATCCGGACGAGCGTCGACCACGGCACCGCGTTCGACATCGCCGGGCAAGGAATCGCCGATCCCGGCAATATGAGAAGCGCAGTGCGCCGAGCGGTTGAGCTCCACATGTCCATGGGCGACCATCTGAGGTCACTGCGGGAGCCGACGAACAACGGCCGATGAGGCCGATCCTGTGCCTCGCCGATGATCTCACCGGAGGCGCCTCACTCGCGGCAGGCATCGGAGAGATGGGTGGCCCATCGAGGATCGGGTTCACTCCGGGGAGCGCAGGGGTGCTCGATGCCGGGATGCGCGACTTGCCTCCAGAGGGGATCCACGGACGCATCGCCCGCGCTCTCAGCCACCAATCTGTCGAAAGGGACTCGATCGTGGCCTTTCGGATCGACTCCGGAGGTCTCAGCCCGGTGGGCCTCTACCTGGAGTCGGCCCTCGAGGTTCTTGGGCCGCATGCACGAGCCTGCGTCATGCCGGTCCATCCGGGGGTGCGCCGGGGCTACGCGGATGGCGCTCTTTCGCTGGGGGACGATCGCCGGAGCTGGAAGCTCAGTGTCCGGCGTGCGGCGCCACAGGTCGTGCCACTCGAAGACGTGCGTTCACCGGAGCTCGGACAGCGGCTCCCCAATGGGCCTGTCCTCTTGTTCGAGGGAATCACTCAACGCGACGTGATGCGAGTGGCAGCCGTCGTGCGCTCGCTTCCCGGCCCGCTGGTCGTCGCAGATCCCGGGCCGTTGACCCTCGCGCTGCGACGGTTCGAGTTGCCCCCCATTCGGACGCTCGCGGTTGTGGGCTCGACGTCTGATCTCACCCGGGAACAGGTGCGAGTTTCGCAGGAGGTGCTCGGTCTCGAGGCCGTCTATCTGGACGTCGACGGGGCGCTCGAGGACCAAGGCGTGTGGTCGGCGGTGGTGGAAAAGGTCGCCGCGAGGCTGCAGACGCAGCCCTGCGTGGGCGTGATCACGTCCTCTTCGGAACAGGGAGGGGAAAGGCCTGGAGAGGGCGAGGAGGTGTCCCTGTTGCTGGGCGAGGTCGCAGCGACCGTCGTGCGGAAAGGGATCGTCGATGCGCTCTATCTGTCCGGGGGGCACGTAGCAAGAGCGGTAGGCGACGCCCTCGAGGCGACCGGCTTGACCGATCTGAGGGAAATGGACGTGCTGGCCTCCTACGGGCGCCTGGAGGGAGGGATCGCATCCGGCATGCCCGTGGCGTTGAAGGGTGGCGGGATCGGCGACGGCTTCACCATGGTGCGGTTGCTGGAAAGGGTCGACTGGCTGGCGGCATCGGCTGCGGCGGGCAGGAGAAACTCCCATGCCGCCGAGGGGCGCCCATAGCCGGGGCCGGGTGGGGGTAGGGGAGGGGAGCGGCGCGCCCGGCTCGCTCGCCGCCACCATCTCCTGCCCGCGGCCAGAACCGCCGACCCCGTGGAGGCCGCGCTCACCATGGTTGGGCTGCACGGCACCTACCTGGGCACGGTGTTCCTGTCCGCGTGGGCGCGCACCGACTGAGGGAGCGGCTCGTCCGGTTCGGGTCCCCGCTTCCGCACCCCGATCGAGCGTGAGCTGGTCGGCTGAGCCGAGGACGGCGCGGCCGATCGGGGCCGGCCGGCCCCTTGCACTGCAATCACGAGATTTCTAAGCGTTCCCTTTGGAGATTGCCGCGCGCATGCGGGCCGCAGTGTCTTCGAGCACCCGGTTGGCCCGGTCGAGTACCCCGGTCATCCGGAAGAAGCCGTGGATCATGCCCTCACAGACCATGACCTCGGTCCACACGCCGGCCTCTCTTAGGCGATCCGCGTAGGCCTTGCCCTCGTCGAACAGCACGTCGAACTCCGCCAGAATTATCAGGGCCGGTGGCAGGCCGCTCAGGTCGTGGGCCCCGAGGACGCAGGCCAGAGGATCGTCCCCCTCCGGGAGGTAGTGATTCCAGAACCAGCGCATGCCTTCACGCGTCAGCCCGTAGCCCTCGGAGTAGGCGAGATATGACGGCGTCTCCAGGTTGTTGTCGGTTACGGGATAGACGAGCACCTGAAGCCGGATGTCGAAGGCCGCCAGACTACGCGCCTTCAGGGCCACTGCGGCGGCGAGGTTGCCACCCGCGCTGTCGCCGCCGACGGCGAGGCGCGCCGGGTCTGCGCCGAGCGAGAGGGCGTTGGCCGCAACCCATTCGGTCACCGCATAGCAGTCCTCCAGCGGCGCCGGGAAAGGATGTTCAGGTGCTAGGCGATAGTCGACCGAGACCACCGCACAGGGTGTCTCTTTGGCGAGCACGCGCAACGGAGAGTCGACGAGGTCGAGATTGCCGGTTACCCAACCGCCGCCGTGAAAGTAGACGAGCACCGGAAGCGGGCTCTCGGATTCCGGGACGTAGATGCGCACCGGGACACCTTGGATCTCGGTGTCCTCTACCGAGGCAACAGGGACTCCCGGTGCGCTCACCCACACGGTGGAAGCGGCGAAGCGACGCGCCCTGTCCACGGGGAGCGTCTCGATGGGTGGATTGATGGCGTTCTGGTCGAGGTACTCGCGAGCCTGTGGGTCGAGCGGCATCTGCATCCTCCAGGTCTAAAGGTCGTGGGCCCATGCTATGAAAGCCCCAGCGGACGTGCCGCGTCGGGACGCCACTTGCGGAGGTGCGAATGATCCAGGGGGTTTACGTCGCCAATGTCACACCTTTCGCGGCCGATGGCGCTATCGACACTGCGGCGTACATCGGTCACGTCGAATGGCTGGCCGAACGGGGAGTTCAGGGGATCGTGCCCTTTGGGACGAACGGTGAAGGACCGTCGATCGGGATGGACGAGAAACTCCCCGTACTCGAGGCGCTGTTTGCCCTCGATCTTCCGCTGCAGATCATTCCCTGTGTCGGTCAATCCAGCCTGCCCGATACTCTCGAGTTGGTTCGGGCCCTGCAGGGATTCCCGGCCGAGGCGCTCCTGGTCATGCCTCCGTATTTCTTCAAACCTGCCCCCATGGAGGGATTGCGGCGCTTCTACGACACCGTGGTTCGCTCCGCCACGCACCCGGTGATCGTCTACCACATACCCCAGTTTGCGGTCGCCGTTCCGGCCGGGGTCGTTGCCGGCTGTGATGTCTGGGGCGTCAAGGACTCCGGCGCGGACGTCGATTACGGGGCCGCCGTGCTGCGCACGGGCAAGAAGGTGTTGTTCGGCTCCGAGCACGATCTGTGGCGGCGTCTGTCCCTCGGCGCGCCGGGTGTGATCACGGCCCTTGGCAACTTCATGCCCGAAGCAATGACGGCGATGGACCGCTGCGTACGGACCGGAGACGACGTCGAGGGCAAGGCGCTGTCGGATCGCATCGAGCGCATCCAGAGAGAGGTGCTGGCATACGTCGGACCGGCTCCGGTCAAGAGGCTCGCGGAGGCCCGTCACGGCATCCCGATGGGGGACGTCCGGCCGCCCCTCGTCGACGTCGAAAGCGACTTCGACGCGAAGGCAATTCTCGATCTGACTGAGCCCGGTTTACCCCGGGCTCGATAGAGAGGTGGACGAGTTGGACTATCGCAGACTTGCAGGGACCGAACTCGACGTTTCACGCGTTGTGCTGGGCACTATGACGTTTGGTTCGCAGGTCGATGATTCGGTTGCCGCCGAGATGGTCGGCTTCAGCATCGATAGCGGAATCAACATGTTCGATACGGCCAACGCGTACAACGACGGCGAATCCGAGCGCATGCTGGCCCGGGCGATCAAGGGCAGCAGGGACGACGTCCTCATTGCGACCAAGGTATTCAATCCGATGGGCGACGATCCCAAAGACAAGGGCCTAGGGCGCCCGGCGATAGAGAGAGCGATCGACGCAAGCCTCGAGCGGCTCGATACCGATCATGTCGACCTCTACTACCTGCACCAGCCCGACCATGAGGTCCCCCTCGAAGAGTCGCTCGGCGCGATGAACGATCTAGTCGACGCCGGCAAGGTCCGCTGCATCGGACTTTCGAACTACGCGGCGTGGCAGCATGTCGAGGCGCTGTGGCTGAGCGAGAGGAACGGGTGGCAGTCCGTCAAGGTGTCTCAGCCTCTCCTGAACCTCCTCTCTCGCCGCATCGAGGAAGAGTACGCCGCCTGCTCTGCGCAATTCGGCTTGTCCAACATCGTCTACAACCCCCTCGCCGGAGGGCTGTTGACGGGAAAGCACCGGCGTGAATCGGCTCCGGAGGAGGGAACCCGCTTTTCGATGTCGATGTACCGGGACCGCTACTGGAGCGAGGAACAGTTCGAGGCCGTGGACCGGCTCCAGGAGATAGCGAAGGACGAGGGTCTCAGCCTGATAGAGGTGGCCTATCGCTGGCTTCTGTCCCACCCCCTAACCCACCACGTGTTGCTTGGCGCGTCGAGCATGGAGCATCTCAAATCAAACCTTGCCGCATGCGATGGTCCGGAGCTTGATTCCCATACCCTCGAGCGCTGTGATGAGGTGTGGAAGGTGCTCAGGGGAATCGCGCCAGGATACAACCGGTAACCCTCGATTAGGAGTGAGGTCGGGTGTGGACGACAGCCCCATGGCTGTAATCGAGTCGTGCCGTTTGAATTAGTGCACCCAACTTTTTTGATGTCACACCCCCTCTCTAATATGTAGCCATGTTCGAACCACTGGCCAACGCCAAGGCCGCAATCAAAGACGTCGTTGCGACCCTTGACCCCGACACCTTGGAGGGCGCCTTCGCCACCGAGCTCGTCGAGGAGTTCGCCGCGATCGAACGGCTCGCCGCGGCGGGCAAGGCCCTGTGTGCTCAACGAGTCGCCAAGTCGGGAGCATGGCGGCGCGACGGGGACCGCTCGCCGGCGCGCTGGATGGCGCGCACGACCGGCACCTCGGTCGGCAACGCGCTCGGGGTGCTCGAGACGGCCGAGCGTGTTGCGGACCTTCCCACCACCGAGACCGCGCTGCGCTCCGGGGAGCTGTCCCAGGTCCAGGCCCAAGAGATCGTGTCCGCCGCCGCGGTCAGCCCTGCTTCCGAGTCACGGCTTCTGGCTGCGGCCAAGACCGAAACCGTGTGGGAGCTCAAGGGGCGCTGCGCCAAGGTCAAGGCGGCGGCAGGCTCAGACGAGCTCGACCGCTACGAAGCGATCCGGGCTCGCCGCCGGCTGCGGCACTTCCGCGACCCCGACGGAGCCTTCCACCTCGACGCAGTGCTGACCCCCGATGCCGGGGCGGTGGTGATGGCGGCGCTGGAGCCCTACACCGAGCGGGTGTTCCAGGCCGCCCGAAGCCACGGCCACAGGGAGTCTCACCAGGCCTATGCAGCGGACGCCCTGGTGGAGCTGGCCGAGCACGCCCGGGCCTGTGACCACGAGCCCACTCGTTCCACCCCCACGGCGACGGTCCATGTCGTGGTCGACCACGGGGCGCTCCTAAGGGGATCGCTCGAGGACGGCGAGAGCTGCGAGATCCCCGGGATAGGTCCGATCCCGGTTGCGACCGCCCGGGCCTGGGCCACAGACGCCTACCTGTCCGCGCTGCTCACCGACGGCACCGACATAAAGGCGGTCTGCCACCTCGGGCGCACCATCCCGGCCCGCCTGCGCACGGCCGTACAGATGCGTGACCGGACCTGTGTGGTGCCGGGCTGTGACGTCGGCCGCCAGCTCGAG